>NZ_JBEOOQ010000020.1:0-79491 GCF_040309305.1 Pseudoalteromonas sp. RB2-MNA-CIBAN-0110
ATTACAGGTACCACAACCGGTGTTGAAGACGACCAAAAAGTAACGGTTGTAGTAAAAGATGCAGCCGGTAACGAGCGTAGTTTTGAAGCCACCGTTACCAATAATGCTTACACAATAACAGGTGCAGACGTATCAGGGCTTAACGATGGCACGTTAACCGCCACAGCCACAGTCAGTGATGTAGCAGGTAATACAGCAACCGATACAGACACCGCCATTCACGATAAAACAGCCGTAACCAGCATTGATGTTGCAACAGGTGATGACGCCGTTATTAATACTGCAGAGCAAAACAATGTAGTCGTAAGCGGTGTAATTGATGAAGCCGATGAAAATCAAACCGCCACCGTAATATTTACTGATGTGAACGGTAAGGAAGTTACAGTTGAAAACGTCGCTATTGACGCAGATGGGCAATGGCGAGTTGATGCAGCAGACATAACAGGGCTTGCCGATGGTGAAATTACAGCAAGTGTTAGCGCATTAGACGTTGAGGGCAATTTAGCCACAAGCTCAACCACCTTCACCAAAGACGCCACCATTAATATTGATATTGATACTGGTGACAACGGTATTAACAGTAAGGCATTTAAAGCGGGTGAAGTAACCACGATAAACGGTACAACTGATGCTGAGGATACCTCTACCGTAACGCTTACTATTTTTGATGGTACCAACAGTGAAGTAGTAACTGCCACTGTTACAGATGGCGCTTGGAGTGTTAATGGTATTGACGTGTCTGCGCTCGATGATTCACAGCAGTGGACTATTGTTGCGGCTGTTACAGACTCTGCAGGTAATACTGCGCAAGACAGCACGCCAATACTTGATGCGCTTGATAGCCAAACACTTAATGAAAGCAATACAGGTAATGGCGGAACAAGTTCAGCGACTAGCTCAATAGAAATAGATAACGCTGACCTTACATTAAGTGAAAATCAATCAGGTCTTGAGGGTTTAAAAGTAAATGGTGATGCAGTAACTGTTACATTAGCAACTGATGGCTTATCACTACAGGTTAAAGACTCACAAGGTAACCTAGTGTTAAGTGTTGCGCTTGCGGGTGGTGAGCTTACTACCACGCTACATGCACCAATTGATCACGAAAGTGAAAGTTTACTTACTGATATTTTTGTAGACGCACTACAAACAGATGCCGATGGCACAACTGAGTTAGTAGTTGTACCAACAGCCGTTACTATTACCGATTCAGCCCCACAAAGTAGTGACGACAGCTTTACAGTAACAGAAGCCGATACCGATGCGGGTAGAGTATCAACAGGTAGCTTAGTTACTAACGATAGTGTAGTAGAGGGTGCGCCAACCGTTACAAGCGTAACATTTAATGGCACTGACTATGATGTAACAACAAGTAAACCAGCCACAATAGTAACCGATGAAGGCACATTAACGGTTAACAGCGATGGCACATGGAGCTTTAATGCTGTTGAGAACCAAGATTCTGACCCAGAACCAGAGTTTACTATTGAATACACAATAGCAGACCGCGACGGTGTAGGCAGCTCTACAAGCAAAGCCACATTTACTGTACAAGATGGCAGCGCAGCAAGTTTTATAAATCAAACAGCTACTTATACTGAAAGCGATTATGGCGTTACTACAACAAATAACAAATCCTTTGCTGTTGTGGCGGGCTCTGATGCATTAGTCGCCGATTCAATCACCTTTGATGACACTATCACAAACTTAAACGCACTTAATTTAACAAGTGCTGGTGAAGCTATTACCTTTGCTTTAAGTGCTGACGGTAAAACAATTACGGGCTCTACTAATAGCAGCGAAGTTATCCGCTTTAGCGTAAGCGCAACCCAAGATGCAAATGGCAAAGATTTAGATACCACCGTGCAAACAGTAATGAGTTTACCGATTGATAACCCTAGTGGGAATCGTGTTAACTTTGCACTTTCGCTCAATGGTGAAGATAGTGATGGCACCGCAATCGGTGGTGCTGGTAACGTAATCATTCGTATTAATGATGGCGGCACGCCAGAAGTTGCAGATACTACAGCAACACCAATCAATATTGACGAAAGTGGCTTAGATCCATCTAACAATGTTTCAGTGACTCAACAAGGTACCGTGAGTACAACGTTAGGCAGTGATTCGTTAAAATCACTTACTTTTTCTACCGACTCGCAACCAAAGCTAACCGCAGGTGGCGTAGCACTTGTATACACCTTAAGTGACGACGGACTTACAATAACCGCCAACACAGGTGACGGCACAGAGACAATATTTATTGCAACGTTACCTGTAATTGATGGTACAGCAAGCCAAAACTTAACTTACGACTTTACATTATATCGCCCATTTGATAACGATACAGGCGGAACAGCTGTTCCATTGCAAGTAGACGTACAAGACACTGATGGTGATAGCGATACAGCAACGTTAAATATTACCGTTAAAGATGGTGGCGCTGAGCATACTCAAAATAATATTGATTTAACTGTTTCTGAAACACCTAACAGCGTTGCAGATAGCAACGAAGACGGTGACAACCAAGCAAATACCGATACCGATAACACCTTTAAAGTAACCGCTGGCTTAGATGACGTAGTGGACATGCAAGTTGGTATAACAAATGGAACTGCAGTTTTAGATAGTGGCGGCAATCAGTTAACGCAAACCACGCTTGATAAAGATGGTAATAAAGTAACCACTAACATAGTTTGGTTGATAGGCAGTGACGGTACGGCGCAAGGTATTTTAGAAGGCACTTCAACAGAAGTCTTTAAAATTACGCTACCAGATGTAAATGTAGCAGCACAAACATCTGAAACCTACTCAATTTCATTTGAAATAACAGGTGCAATAGATCACACAGGTGTTACCACCGATGCTCCTCAAATCGTGATCCCAGTATATACAAAAGATACCGATGGCTCACAGGTTACAAGTAACGTCACGGTGACATTAAACGACGGTACCGACCCTGCAATAGCTGACTCAGCTGCAAGTGTTGATGAGGCTAGCCTTAGAGGTAATGACTCAATTACAACTACGGGGCAAATTACAGTTACTCAAGGCTCTGATGAAGTTGTAGAAATTAAGCTTGCAGATGACTTTATAACAACCTTTAACAACGAAGGTTACGTTACTGCGGATGGAAATAATGCAATTACCCTTGGTGATAAAAATGGTAATGACTGGTATATAGCTAAAGCCAATGGTGAAGAAGTATTCCGTATTAAATTTAATCCAGATGGTTCTTACACTTATAAGCAATCTGTAGCAATAGAACACCCTGATGCTGACGGAACAAATACGCAAGATATCAGCTTTGATGTAACTGCTGTTGATGCTGATGGCGATACTAATAACGCAGCAGTGACTATTAAAGTAACTGATGATACACCAACAGTAGATACCACACCTGTCGCTGTTAACCTTGTTGAGGGCGGCGGTAAAACACTCGAACTGCTTGATATTACTAGCAGTAACTTTGTTGGTAACACCAATAACCCAGGTGCAGATGGTGCTAAATTAGCTTCATTTATTTATGGTGGTACAACGTACACTGCGTTTGACTCAGGCTCTGATTCAACCGGTAACTATAAAGAAGTTGCCTTTAAAGGTGAGAGTAACGGTGATACGTCTGGCACATTAAGAGTATACGAAAGCGGTAAAGTAGTGATTACAACTGACGAGTTTGCTCAAAGCGCTGACGAGGATTTTACAGACTCAATTAGCTATACCGTTATCGACAACGATGGTGATGCCGCAACAGGAAGTATTGATTTAACAATAAGTGATTACAAAGGTGAGTTAACCGTTACTGCAACGGACATTAACGAAGATGCCATTGACGGTAGCGGTAATGCTAACAATGCACGTAGTGAAGTAACCATTACCATTGACAGAGGTGATATTACTGACCAAGACGAGACAGTAAGTGAAATAAAAATTGAGGTGGCGTCTTTACAAGGCGGAGAGCTTTACCTTAATGGTAACTTAGCTACAGACAGTGCCGATGTTACAATTGTGGATGGCTATTACGTATTTACAGGCGCAGCATTAACTACTAACGCTGATGAAACAGTGACAGTTGCTAATTTAACTTTTCAATCGGCAGAAAACAGCTCCGATTTTTCTAATACGGTTGAATTTAAAGTTGAAACCACAATAACCATTAAAAATGGTGGAACACCGCGAGAATTAAACGATTCGACTACCATATCAGTTGAATCAGTAGCGGATGCCCCAGAGTGGAATGCTGGTAATACTTACGAATACACCCTAGATGAAGACTCACCTGAAAACCTCACTATTAGTGCAGCATTAACTGATACAGATGGCTCTGAGAAATTGACTTATGTTATTTCAGGTTTAGACGATAACTTAGTACTTAAAATTGGCGGCAGAACAATAACCGAAGGTTCAATACTCACACAAAGTGAACTTAATAACTTAACGGTTAGCAATAAATTGCATGCAACTGGCGAATATACGTTTGATATTCAAGCAACAAGTACAGAAAAAGACAATAACAGCACAGCAACGGCTGATAAACAAACGGTTACAGTAACGATTGATCCAGTAGCCGACGCGCCAAAACTAGCTGTGCGCGTTGATACAATTAACGAAGATTCAAACCCTCAACTGAGTGACCTAATAAACGGACAGCTCGTTGATACAGATGGCTCTGAGCGCCTCAAGTACGAAATAGAAATACCAACTTTTACAGATGCTAATGGTAATGATCAAGTCGTTAAATTATTAGATGGTAATGGAGATGAAGTAGCGCCAGTTGATGGTGTTTACACTATTTTTGACACTGACTTAGCAAATTATACGCTTAAGTTACCTGAGCATTTAGCGCAAGAAGAAATTGCACTTAAGGTAAATGCAATTAGTGAAGAAGTTGTAGATGGTAATGTTGTTAGTAGTGCAGAAACTGGGGTAAAAGAATTTACCTTTAAAGTAGTGGGTGTTGCAGATTCACCTGTATTAAAAAGCAATAATGACTGGGCATACGACGACACAGGGCTTACTTTAACAAATACCACCGGTGTAGAAGATGAATTACTCACGCTCGACTTTTTATTCGAAAGTGAAGACACCGATGGCTCAGAAACCGTTAGTTTAGTAATTTCAGAATTACCCGATGGTGTAACGCTTGTAAATGCAACAACGGGAGAGCCTGCTAATTTACCTGTTGTAGGTATTGGCGCTAATGGCAACCCTAAGTACAGCTTGTTAGCCAGCGAGGCTGGTAATTATGCATTAAAACCAAGTGCTGATTTTAGCGGTAACGTTGACTTTAATATTACAGTGGTGACTACTGAGCCCGATACCGGTGAATTTAATACTAAAGATACTGAAATTAAGGCAAGTGTTACATTTACGCCGGTTATTGACTCCACCAACTTAAATACAAATGTTGTTGGCAATGAAGACAGCCAAATCTCACTTAAATTAAATCCTGAACTCTCAGATATTGATGGCTCTGAAAGTATTACAAAAGCGATTATTAATAGTATTCCAGATGGTACAACGCTTTATATAAACGGCATTGAAACAGCTGTTGGTAGTGGGCTAGATGTTACTGACTACTTAAATACAGATAGTGTTACGCTCAAACCTGATGAAGATTACTCAGGCGAGCTTAGCGTTGGTATAACTTACACGGTACAAGATACTTCTGCTGCTGTATCAAGTGATATAAATGCAAATATTGCGGTAACCGTTAATGGCAAAGTAGATGTAGCCTCAAGCATTGAGGCTGACGGCGCTGTTACTCGTATCGAAACCACAAATGAAACCATTACTAATGAAGGAAGTGGTAATGAGCGTCAAATTAATTTAACTGGCGTTGCATCATTCATTGAAGAAGATATTGATGGCTCTGAGCATATAACATACATCGAAATTATCTTGCCAGAAAACTCCTCATTAAAAGTTATTTACATGCAAGATGGTAAAAATATAGCTTCGCCAGATGGGACTGGCCGCTGGGTTATTCCTATAGACGCTGGTACAAGTGACGCTGGTACAAGTGACGCCATAAACGATTTACTTAATAACGTAATTATTGAAGCTAACTCATCTACTGGTTCTGACGTTGATGTGACAGTTAATGCACGCGTTAAAGACGGTGACGACAGCGCTCTTGTTAGTGGTAACTTTAAAGTACGGTTTAATATTGATGGCGAAGGTGAAACGACTACTGCATCGCCAGTTAATAAGTTACAAATAGAAAATGTTACGGCTGATGAAGGCGGTAGCGTTACTTTTGAGGCAAGTGACTTTAATTTAGGGGAAGATTTATCTCAAGATGCTGATGACAACTATAACGATGTAATCACTATTTATGTTGAGCAGAGCAGCTTGCCAGAAGGCTTCACTATTGAGGGCGATGGTATAATAGCAGTAGAAACAGACACGGGTATAGAGTACATAATTCCTGAAAGCTCGCTAAGTACAATGGTTATTAACAGTAACGATAGTGACTACTCTGGCTTATTAGAGATTCCAGTAAAAATAGTTGCCGTAGACCCGAGTGGCGACCGCGAAATAGATGAAAACCAATCACTACGTGTGGATATTAACCCTGTTGTTGATGGTGGCACCCTAACAGCTGCAACGCAGGCAATTAGTGAAGACAATACAAATACATCACTTGGTATTACGTTTACCTCAACAGACGAAAGTACAAGTTCGCAAGATGGCGGTATTGAAGAAATTGACTTTACTCAGGCAATAACAATTGAGTTACCAGATGGAGGTACATTATATGACCCTTCGGGTAATTTTGAGTTACAAACTGACGGCAGTTATTTATATAAAGGTGATGGCAGTACATTTGACGCTGATTTAGCCGGTGTTGGGATTAACCCACCTGAAAATGCCAAAGGCGACTTTGATATTAATATTAGTGCAACAATAGTAGATAGAGCCACGCTTTCGACAGGTGAAGTAAAAGCTAGCTCTACTATTAACCAAACAATTACAGTAAACGTAACACCTGTAACAGACGGTGTAACGCTTACTGCTAATAGCGTTACTGGCAATGAAGACAGCGAAATTATACTTACGGGATTAGCGGCTACTTCGCGAGATGACTCCGAAACTACCTATTTTACAATTAGCGGAGTACCAAAAGGTGCCACCCTAATTGATGCGGTAACAGGTGAAGAGCTACAAATAATTAATAATGGTGATGACGGTTCAGAAAATGGCACAACGAGCTGGACTATTCCACGAAGCTTACTTGAAGGAAATGCCGATAACATTGTATTACTACCTCCTCTGGATTTTAGTGGAGACATAACACTAAGCTTAAATGCGATTAGCCAAGATGGTACACAGGGCGAGTTATTACAGCAATCACAAAACTTTATTGTGAGTGTTAACCCTGTAGCCGACAGACTTGATTTTAGTCAAAAACCAGAAGATAACTATTCAGGTGACGAAGATAGCAACGTAACTATTGATCTTGCTGCCTTTAGCACTGAGGCTGATGGTACTGAGCAAGTGCAACTTAAAGTTATTATTAATGGCGATTCTGATGAATCTGCATTAGCTGGGTTAGAAAATGGCTATATAGAACTTGCCGATGGTACTAAAGTTAACTTTGCAAAAGAGGGTAATAACTATATTGCTACCGTAACAAGCGAAGAAGGCAGTGGTATAGAAAACTTTGACTTTAACGCTGGTGGCCTTGCGTTTGGCACATTTAATATGAGCGTTGAGGTAGCGACTATGGATAGCGCAGTTATTAATGGTGAAACCGTTACTGTAACGGGCACACCTGAAACGTCAGACTTTATTGTAGAGTTAGAACCACAAGCAGATGCGCCGTTATGGACAGCCGCTGAGGATGTTACAAGTAATTCAACTAATAATATTGCACTTAACCTTGATGTTGATTTACAAAACCCAGCAGCAGATGAAACCGGCTTTATTGAAATTACTGGCTTACCTGACGGTTATAACTTTAACTTTGGTGAAAAGGTAGGTGGTACATGGACTGTTAATATCAATGATATTGAGTCACTTGAGATTGTAAATGCGGATGCTGGCGATAGTTTTGACTTAACGTTAACTGCATTTTCAACACTTAACGGTGAAACTCAAGCAGCTTCGCCTGAGGAAATCAACGTGACTATTTCTGAGTCGGCTACAACTAGCTCAGCGCGTACCGCAAGTGCGAGCGGCGACAGCGCGCCTGATTATGGTGATATGTCTGGTAGTGGTAATACAGCACATGATGAGACAATTGCAAGTATGACCAGTGGCGATCAAAACTAATGAAGCTAATCCTAAACCGAGAACAAATACTGGCATTGGGCAAGCATATTGCCGATGCCCTGCATTTGCGCCATCAAAGCGACAACTTGTTACTTGGTTTACCAAGTAATGAGTTTTCGGCTCATCATTTAGAGCAAGCATTAAGTAATATTAATGTGAGTGCGCAGCAGCAAACTACGCCAAAGCATTATGCTTACCCTGCTTTGGTGCTTGATAAAGAAGGCTACTTTTGGTTTTTTGAAAACGATGGTAAAAGTACCTTTAGCTCACTTGATGAAGCAAAACCTAAACAATTAAGTGATATTGATAAAGAGCTTATTTGGTACTTGTCGCACGATAATGTAACAGATGAGCGCTCAGAAAAACTTCATACCCGTATTCCTAGTTGGTTAAAGCCGGCATGGGATCAAGTAAAACCATTTTATAACTCATTGTTACTCGCCTCGCTAACCGTTAATTTATTAGCTTTAGTGGTGCCGTTGTTTACCATGAACGTATACGACCGTGTTGTGCCTAATGCTGCACTTGATACGTTATGGGTACTGGCAACCGGTGCAACAATAGCTATTGTGTTTGACTGGTTATTAAAGCAAGCACGTGGAAATTTAACCGATGCGGCTGGCAGGCAAATAGATTTACGTATTAGCAGCATGTTATACGCAAAAGTGCTGGGTATGCGATTAGAGCAGCGACCTGCATCTGCTGGTGCTTATGCAAAACAAGTGCAAGACTTTGATAGCGTGCGAGAGTTTATAACCTCAGCAACCCTTGTATCGGTAATCGATTTGCCTTTTACATTGCTGTTTTTAGCACTTATTTTTTGGTTAGGTGGCTTAATTGTTTTAATACCGATTGTAGTACTTACTTTGGTTGTTATTACAAGCGCAGTATTACAAGCAAGACTGAGTGAAAGTGTTGAGCAGGCATCTAAGTTATCGACCCAGCGCCAAGCGTATTTAATCGAAAACCTAAACCAGTTAGTAGAGCTTAAACAAATGAACGGTCAAGCAAGTGCGCAGCAAAAGCTTGAACAAACACTCGCACAAATGGTTGATTGGCAAAATAAATCACGCCACAGTGCAACAACGCTTACACACACCGTAGGAAGCCTTAGCCAATTTACCAGTATTGCGCTTATTGTATTTGGTGTTTATTTAATTAGTAACGGCGACATAAGCATGGGGGCACTAATTGCTATTGTTATGCTGAGTGGGCGTGCATCGAGTTCTATTTCGGCTTTAGCTGGGCTTGTTTTAAAATATAAACAAACACAAACAGCCATTGAGTCGGTTAAAAATATAATGGCGCTTGAGCAAGAACAAAATAGTGGCGAAAACACGATTAATGCGCCTGTAAATGGCAATATTACAGCCCGCCATTTGAGCTTTCAATACCATGAGCAAGAACTTGAGGCAGTGCACAGTATTAACTTTGAAATTAAGCAGGGCGAAAAAATAGGTTTATATGGCCGTGCAGGCTCTGGTAAGTCTACCTTGCTTGCAATTATTGCTGGGCAGTACAGAGCTACATCGGGTCAGCTTTTAATTGACGACATAGATATAAGACACTGGTCGTTAAGTGCGCTGCGTAAACAAAGTGGCTGGGTAGCGCAAAGCCCCAGCTTGTTTTATGGCACAGTGCTTGAAAACATTACTCTAGGCGCACAAAGTATAACCCCAACAAACTTAACCAATGCGTTAGTTAAATCTGGCGTAAGCCGATTTATTGACCGTTTAGAATCGGGGCTTGAAACTCAAGTAGGCGAGTTTGGTCGGCTTTTATCGGGCGGACAACGTCAAGCTGTATGTATTGCCCGCGCTTTGTTAAAAGACGATAACGCATTACTTATTTTAGATGAGCCTTCGTCGGCAATGGACGACGGGCACGAAAAGCTCCTTATTAAAACCCTTCAAGAGCGCACTGAAACGGTTGTTATTTCGAGTCACCGTAAAGATATGCTGTCTATATGCGACAGAATATTTGTGCTCGACCATGGTCGCTTAAAAAGTATAGAAACCCCAAGCTCATTATTTAGTAATAAAGTGCATGGTGGTGTAAAGCTAGTAAGTAAAAAAGTGACAAGGGTGAATAAAACAGAGACTGGGAGTTCATCTAACTAATGGCTGATTTATATATGGGGCAGCTACAAGCTGCTAAACAAGCTAAGAGATTGGTTATTATAGTTTTTGTATTGCTTTTTACTGTGGTTTTATGGGCTAAATTTGCTAAGCTAGAGGAAGTTGTTGTAGGCCAAGGTGCTGTTATACCAGTACAGCGTGTTCAAACTATAGAAAATCTTGATGGTGGCATTTTAAAAGAAGTATTAGTCAAAGAAGGTCAGCTTGTTGAGGTGGGGGATCCGCTGTTATTAATTGATGAGACTCGTTTTGCAGCTGCTTATGCAGAATCAAACCAAGAACTTACGTCGTTATTAGCAAGGCGTAATCGTTTGGTGGCAGAGCTTAAAAGTGTTGTTTTAAATGATAAAAGTAGTTTTGGTGCCGATATAGATCGTTTAGAAATACCTCGAAAAGATATAACCGTAGATGTATACAAACAAGCATACAATACGTATACCTCAAGACTTACTCAGTTAGAATCTCAGCTTCAGCAACGCACTCAAAACTTAATGCAGCAAGAGCAAGCAAGTGTTGAGCAACGTGCAAATATATCGGCACTTAAACAAAACTTAAAACTTATCGCCAGAGAAGTGCTGCTAACACAAGGGGCGGTAGATGCCGGAGCCGTTGCTGAAATGGAATTAGTTAAGCTACAGCGTGATGAAATTGCTATGAAAGGCGAACTAAACCAAGCGAATGCGTTGTTACAGCAATTAAAAGCGGCAAAAAGCCAAGTTAAAGAAGAGCGTAAAGCAATTGTTTTTGATTATTTGGCAGATTCACAAAATCAATTAGATGAAGTAAGTAACGAGCTGGCTAAAATTCAACAAAGTAGCAAGTCGCTAGAAGATAGGCTTATTAAAGCACAAGTAAGATCGCCGGTGCGCGGAACTGTAAAAAATATTGTGTCGCGCTCTATTGGCAGTGTTATAGACCCCGGTGAGGTAATGATGGAAATTGTTCCTCAGAATGATTTGCTCTTAATTGATACCAAAATTCAACCAAAAGATATTGGCTTTATTAGAGTGGGTATGAAAGCAAAAGTTAAATTTACTGCTTACGACTTTGTAATATATGGAGGGCTTGAAGGTGAGGTCACTTATATAGGTGCTGATGCTCAGTATCTTGAAGATGGAACTGCTTACTACCAAGCTTATATTAAAACAACAATAAGCCAAATAGCAGAGCAACCTATCATTCCAGGAATGCAAACACAGGTAGATGTGATTACTGGAAAAAAAACTGTTTTAGATTATTGGCTTAAACCTTTGCTTAGAGCAAAAGCCAATGCAATGCGTGAACCATAATAGGAAGATTAAATGCGTACATTAGGACTACTCTCTGTTTTAGCCTTAACCCCAGGATTATCGCATGCGTTAACGCTTGAACAATCCGTAGCTGAGACGTTAAATACTAATCCGAGATTAATGCAAAAATATGCGAGCTTTGAAGCTAAATATCGTGATAAACGCAGTGCGTTTAGTGAATATTTACCACAAGTTCGTTTATATGCAGCATACGGATATGAAAATGTTAATTATAAATCAGGCCAAGAACTTGATAGTGAATTAAATCGTAGAGAAATTGGTTTAAAAATAACACAAATGTTGTTTGACGGTTTCAGAACCTCATCTGAGGTTGCACGATTAGATAATGAAGCAAAAGCTGATCAATTAGGTCTTATATCGGCTGCTGAAAATATTAGCCTTGAAGTTGTGCAGGTATATTTAGATTTACTTAAATCGGTTGAGTTGGTGCACTTGTCTGAGCAAAATATCGAAATACACAGAAAAATATTAAATGATATTGAACAACGTCGTAAACGTGGTTTATCAAGTGATGCCGATGTAGCTCAGGTGCAATCTCGACTTGCTACGTCGCAATCAAGCCATTTAGCTGCGCAAAATAACTTGCAAGACATTAAAGCAAATTATTATGATTTAGTAGGGCAATATCCTGAAGATTTAATGATTCCAAAAGCGGATGAAACATACTTACCTGCAACTCTTGAAGACGCTGTTAGTATTGCTAAAAAATCACATCCAGAAATAGCCGCTGCTATTTTTGATATTGAAGCCGCTAATAGTCAAATCGAAAGAGAAAAAAGTGATTATTGGCCAAAAGTAAGCTTAGAATTTGATGTGGCTGATAATAACAATATTACAGGTGCACCTGGTCGCGATGAAAACGGGCGAGTAATGCTTACTATGAGCTACGATTTGTATAGCGGTGGACGTACTAATGCACAAACTGATGCGGCAAAATGGCGTTACCAAGAAGCGGTAGCGGTTAAAGATACTACGCACCGCCAAGTTGAAGAAGCAACTAATTTTGCATGGAATGCAAATATGTTTTTAGCGAAACAAAAAGGCTTTTATCAAGAAAATGTTGGCTTTGCAGAGGTTGCCCAAAGAGGTTATGAGCGTCAGTTTGATTTAGGACGACGTTCACTTTTAGACGTGCTTGATTCTCAAATTGAGCTTTTTACTGCTCGTCGTAATTATATTGAATCGGATTATGATCAGCGTGAAGCGAGCTTTAGATTAATAAACGCTACTGGGCGATTAGTTAAAGCTTTGAGAGTTGATAAGCCTGATGCATGGCTATTAGGAGATAGATAAGTATGAAAAGTATTATGTTTTTAAGTGCTGCGTTACTGCTATCTGGCTGTGCGAGTGATGTGAAAAAGTATGAGCATCAAATTCAATCAAACGATTTATTTGATCAAGACCGCGACGGTGTTATTAACGCCAGAGATAAATGCGCAGATACGCCAATTGAAGTGATTACTAATAATGATGGTTGCCCAAGCGAAAAAGAGGTTGCAACCTTTCGAAATATTGTAATTGAGTTTGGTTACGATAAATCTACGTTAACAGATGCTGCTAAGCTAAAGATATCTAACTTTGCAAAAAGTGTGGTGGATTTACCTAATATCACTATTTTATTAATTGGTGATACGAGCACTGAGGGGTCATTACAATACAATCGTAAGCTTGCTTTAAAGCGAGTGGAGAGTGTTAAAACGGCTTTGTTAGCGCATAACGTTAAAAATATTGAGATAAAAGAACAGACGTTTATTAATTCAAAAAATATTCCAAAGTCGCTCGCGGGAAGAAAAACACGTGTTATTGCTTTAGTTAGCGGTGAAACCTCTGTTGAGCTAGAAAGGCAATTTGATGTATATAACACAGGAAATTAAACGCGATACTAAATAAAATTTTATATTTATAAGCCCTTTTTAAGGGCTTTTTTTATAAGCGCTTATTTATTATGGATTTTAAGTTTACATTAATTTTGTTATGTCATTATATGTGAAATGCTTAGCCTTATGGGCAATACAAATTAAATTAAAGCATTACTCATTTCAACGGGTTAAAACTTCATTAGCTGCAATAAATATTAATATAAGTAATTGTATATTGAATATTTAACGTTGTTATTGAGCTTTTAACCGCCGCTATAATTAACCATTTACTTGATGATACAAAAGGATGTTTTAATGGTGATTCAAAAAAAGCTTAAACAAAAAACACGTCAGTTTATAGATTCTAAACACATGCTTACGGGAATTACAGTGGCGTCGTTTTTAGAGTCCACAATAGTGCCTATTCCGCTTGAAGCGGTGCTAGTGCCGTTAATGCAGGCACGTCGTGAAAAGCTATGGCTTATAGCATTAATGGCGACCTTGGGCTGTGTAGTGGGTGCATTGTTTGGTTACGCGCTTGGTTATTACTTATTTGATGCAGTTGGTGATTGGATTATTAATACACTTTCGAGCCCTGAGCAATTTGAGAGCGTTAAACAAAAAATGCAAGATCAGGGTTTTTGGTTTGTTATAACGCTGGGCATTGTGCCTATTCCGTTTCAAATAGCGATGCTTGCAGCGGGGGCGACTAAATATTCAATATGGTTATTTTTACTTGCTAGCGCAATTGCGCGTTCTATTCGCTATTTTGGGTTAGCGATTGTGGTGTATTACGCGGGTAATCAAGCTGAGCGTGTTATTAGTAAGCATAAAACAAAGGCGATGGTTGGCTTAACAGTTTTAATATTAGGCGCATGGGGAATAAGTACCCTTATTTAATATAAATGTGTTTAGCTTTTCTGTGCACCGCACTTTTGCATGTTGGACAGAAAAATTTGAAATGTTAGCTTATTATGGCTGTAGATTAGATGATGACTCCCGATACGCTTAGCTTAAAGCTAAGCCGCTTTATGCATATTACTTGGTTAAACAAGCTGTTAATGCTTGGCCTACTTTCTTATATTGTTATTTTTTGTATTTACTGTTTAGTTAATTATCCGCTTCAAGATTTACATAAAAATACTTATGGTTTGGCGACTGAGTTTATTAACTTGGTCATTATTGTGACTGTTTTTTGGGTTGTACAATGCTCACAATTAGCAAAAAAAGCGTATATATTTGTAAGCTTAGGTTTAATTTTATGGATTATGGGTATAACAGCACAGCTCCTTGGGGATGTAGTTATACTGCCTTATTGGATAAGCCTGTATTTAGATAGTTTTTGCAGAACCATAGGAATAACTATTACGGCTTATGGCTTATTTAAAACCATATCGTTTATGCAAAAAATGCATAACCGCTTAGCGCAAGAATTTATAATAGACGATTTAACTCAAGTTTATAACAGGCGCTGCTTTTACAAAGAAGTTAAGAATGCGACTGCGGTACTGTACACAATTATAATTATTGATATAGACCATTTTAAATTAATTAATGATGACTTTGGTCATGATATGGGCGATAAAATTCTTAAAGAGTTTGCACAAAAAATTAATGCTTTATTTGAAAATGAGAATATTTTTGCACGCATTGGCGGTGAGGAGTTTGCGGGTTATTTTCCATCAAGTAACACTGATGAAATAGTTCAGTTTTCTGAAGATATTTTGAATGTTGCACGCACTATTAATATTAAAGATGAACGTTTTGTATCTGTGAGTATTGGCATTGCTAAAAATACTCAATGTGAGCCCTTTGATAGCGTGATAAAACGTGCTGATCAGGCATTATACAAGGCTAAAAATAGCGGGCGTGATCGCTTTGAAATAGCTCAGTAACGCATTTTAACCAAGTGTAAACTTCGTCCTTATTGTTTGCACATTTACTACACTTTTTAACGTTTTCGTAAAGAAGTGTCAGTGCAGGTAATGCTTTGTAAATCATGAAATTAAAATAGAACATTTGGGTCATAATGGGGATATTAATAATAAGGAATAACCTTAATGACCAACTCCCTTTTAAAAGCTGCATTACCACTAAGTTTAATTACTATTTTATCGGGCTGTGGCTCTGATGATAGCTCTAGCTCAACAGGCTACATTCAAATGTATAATGGCTCGTATAACAGCCCTTACACACGTTTGTTTGTTGAAGAAACTGAGCGTTCAGGCGCTGATTTTGCTGATGTAACAACTCGCCATAATTACAGCACAAGTACTTATGATGTAAGTTTTGAGTACTTAGATGCAAACGACAGCTACATAACAATTAGCGATCAAGAAATATCGATTAAAGGCGATAAAACGCAGTTAATCGTAATGAGTGGCGACTTTGCTGAACCTACATTTACAGAGCTTAGTGTTCCTATTTCAAGCGATACAGGTGAGTTTAATTTAGGCTTTTTTAATATTACGGGTGAAGACACCAGCTACGATATTTACATGGCTACCGACGACGGTGTTTTTGAAAGCGCGACGTTATTTGCTTCTGCACAATATTTAAATGAGCTTGATTTACAAGGTGTTGATGAAGGTTATTACACTATTTATATTACACCTGCAGGTAGTAGCGATGCGGTGTATGAGTCGGCATCTGTTTATTTATATGACGAAGCAAGTTATGTGGCAATTATTCGCCCAAGCTACGCAACAGAAGATGACGGTATTACACTCGATGTAGTAACCGACAATAACTATGTAACTGAGCTTAAGCATCAATCTGCATTAGGGCAGTTACGCTTTATTAATACGGTTGATGATTACTCGCCTGTAAGTTTTTCGACTACACGCGGTACAACTGTAAATACAACAAATACGGTAACAAGCGATTCATACACAGATTATGTTGAGCTTTCGCCTAATAGTTACAGTGTGGCTATGTATGATGAGGCAGGCACTAAGCTTGCTGATAACTTTTTAATGACACTTGAGCGTGAACAAAGTGCGGTTGGTATTTTTTATAACGACGCTGATAATGGTTTACGTATGATGAGCGTTGAAGAAAACCTAACACCAAGTAGTTATAGCCATACTGTATCGGTTGTAAACCTTATTGAAAGCTATGCTGGGCAGTCGGTTTCAGACATTGATGTGTACTTTACACTTAATGGCGAAACAGTAGACGATACAACTAACGTGGTTGACGGGCTTGATAAATACGATCAAGAAGAGCAGGTTGTAGATAACGAAATTTACACTGTTTATGCTGTATTTGAAGATAACGGTCAGCAAATTGTGCTTATTCAAGAAGGCGATATGGACTTTACTCAAGAGGGTAACTACATATTAATTTTAGAGCATGATGAAACAACGAGTTCTGGTTATAAAATGACGTTAAATCGGACTATTACCGACAGCGTTGACTAAATTTAAATAAATTAAGTAACTCAAAGCCTAAGCGTGTTAAATGCTTAGGCTTTTTTATAAACAAAATATACATATACAGATAAACATAGGTACACTAAGCAGGTAAAAAATAACAATAGAGTGTGCCATGGATGATTTAATTGGTTTAGCAATAATATTTATATTGGTTGTTTTAGCGGGCGCTATTTGCGGTTTAATTGCGCTTATAAAACTAAGTAATTTAAAGCATGAGGTTGTACTTTTAAAAACAAAAGTGTACAACTTGCAACCCAATACTGCTGGGCAAAACACTACAGCAGTGCAAAACAATGCTCAGTCAGCAAATTTGCATACCTCCCAGGTTTCAATGCAATCAGTTAATTCATCAAACATCCAAAAGGGTGATGAGTTACTAACTGAGCAAACTATTAAACCAACTATTAGTTCTAATTCTGAACACGTTACTCAAACAGTTCACCCAGCAAGTGCTAAACCCCAATCAGGTCATACAACAAAAGCTAAACCGGTAAAGCCATCTTCTATTGAGTTGTTATTTAATAAACTACGAGCAGGGTTTGAAGAAAACTGGATGACCTGGATAGGCGCAATAGCGCTTGCGTTTGGGGGCATATTTTTAGCTAAATACAGCCTAGAAGCTGGATTACTATCGCCTGTAATGAGGCTGAGTTTAGGCGGCTTATTTGGGCTGGGCTTAATTGCAGCTGCGGCTTATTTGCATTATAAACGTATTGTATTTGAAGGCTTTAATAACTACATACCGGCGGCGCTTGCCAGTGGTGGGTTTATTACCTGTTTTGCTTTAACGCTTTTAGCATACAGTAATTACAATATGCTTAGCCCAACAGTGGCATTTTTTGCACTGGCAGTTATTGCAATTAGTGCGAGCGCTATGGCACTTAGACTTGGTCCGTTATTAGCGGTATTAGGTATTATTGGTGCTTATAGCGTACCAATATGGGTTAATACAGGCAGCGGTAACTTGTTTGCGTTATTTATGTATGTTGGTTTTGTAAGTTTATCGGCTGCGTTAGTTGCGCGTAAAGTACAACGAATTTGGCTTTGGTATTTACTATGGGCAGGGCACATTGGTTGGTATTTAGTGGGCTTTTCATTATTTAAAAATGACACTATTTGGCTTATGGGTGCGTTTGCATTACTAAGTGTTATAGGCTTAATTGCGATACCTCGTTTGGGCTTAAAATTAGATGTTATTGAACATCGACCACACAGTTTAAAGCGCCTAATAAAAGTGTTTCCTGATCATCTATTACTTGTTGCTTTAATAGCACCGCTTGTATTTGCGATGGCTATTGATTCTTTTGATATGCAATGGCAGGTAATTAGCTTAATAAGCATTGTTGTTATTTTATTTTTAGTACTTAAAAATAGCCGCTGGGATTTATGGCAAGGTGTAGCGCTAGTGACTGCTACGGTATTAGTGCTCAGTGCAGAGCAAACCCAATTTACCCCTGAGCTATTTGGTGACGCTTTATTTATATTTAAAAACGAATATGGCTTAGGGATATTACTAGGGCTTGCGCTTACGGCTTATGGGCTTTACTACGGTAAAAAGCAATCTAAACGTTTGGCTTTTCATATTACCGCTGCATTTAGCTTATTTGTAATGATAGGTACTTTATACGCAATAATTCCAAATTCGGCGTTAAGCACCGCATACCCATTTTGGGCCGTAATTTTGTTTTTAGTCAGCGCCGCTTTAATTAAATTAGCGCAGCAAGGCACTACACTTTGGCAGCGTTTTACGTATTGGGTTGGTGCTAATGCTAACATTACGCTTGCCATAACTATGCTATTAAACGACAGCGGTTTAACTATAGCGCTTGCCGTTCAAGTGTTGCTTATAAGCGTACTGGTTAAACGCCATAATGTACCTATGCCGCACTGGCCTATAAAAGCGCTAGTAGCTGTATTATTACTGCGGTTGACTGCTGCACCATGGCTAGACAATTACGATGCACTAACTATATTGGGCTTGCATTGGAGTATTGTGGTGTATCCGTTATGTACTGCGTTATTTTTTGTAGCGGCCAAGTGTTTTAACGAATCTAAAATGAAGGTATGGCTAGAGGGCGCTGCGCTGCACTGTTTAGCACTTTTTATTACCACCGAAACAAGTTATCAGCTAGTCGGGCATTATCCGCAATTTGATTCACTTAGCTTTTACGAGCAAGTGCTACTTACCTGTAACTGGCTTGCGCTTGGGTGTGTGTATTTACACAGAGCACGCATTGCTGGCAGTTTAACTAAGCTGTACCAAGTTGCGGGCTTTGCGCTTGCAGGGTTTGCGGGGCTTTTTGCACTAAAAACACTGTTAGATAATAATCCATTATTTGAATCTATTTATGTTGGTGAGTTGCCATTATTTAACTGGTTATTGTTATTGTGGTTAGTGCCTGGTGGATTAACGCTTTGGCTTTCAACATTTATAAAGCCTATTAACGCTAAAGCGACGCCGTTTATATTGGCTATTGCTGGCGCATTTGTTTTGTTAGCAATAAACAGTTTTATTCGCCAATACTGGCAAGGACCTTATATTTATTTATCAAAAGGGGTAAGCGATGCAGAACTTTATAGCTACTCTGTTATTTGGTTAGTATTAGGTGCGGGTACGGTTATTTTTGGTCATCTTAAAAATCAGCTATTAATACAAAAATTAGGCTTAGGTATATTGGCTGCCGTTATTGTAAAAGTATTTTTAATTGATATGGCTAACTTGGAGGGCTTACTTAAAGCGCTTTCGTTTATTGGTTTAGGGCTTTCGTTGGTTGGGTTAAGCTGGTTATTTCAAAAGCTTAGAAGCCGAGTTAGTTAAGTAAACAGAACTCAGGTTAAGAAAGTTAACTAAAGCAAAGCCCAGTATTAATACTGGGCTTTTTGTTTTGTGCCGGTAAAAGTTAGCTAATAGTTATTGGTATTAAGTACTGTGGTTAAGCAGTGCTTTTAGTTTTCCTGGTTTAATTGGCTTACTTAAATAATGAATATTGGCGGCTTTGGTTTCTTGTTTAAGTTCTGTGTCGCGCACTGCTGTAATTAAAATAGCAGGTACTTGGCTTTGCCATATTTCACGCAGAGTTTTAATAAGCGTTATGCCATCGCAGTCATTACCTAATTGGTAGTCCATTAAAATAACATCGGGTGCGCCGTTTTCTTTAGCGTGCCTTAGCACCGTATCTACGTTATCAAATAGTGTGTAATTAGCCTGCCATTTTTTAAGTAAGCTTGCCATTGCAGCTAGGTTTTCAGGGTCGTCGTCTACGGCAACAATATTAATTGCTGCACGGTTTTCTATTAGGCTGTTTGTAGTACTTTTTTGTTGTACAAACTGCTCGTCGCCATAAGGTACTTCAATGCTAAAACGGCTACCTTTATTAGGCTCAGAATGCACATCAAGCGGCAAACTTAATAAGTCAGCCATACGTTTTACAACACCTAAGCCTAAGCCTACGCCTTTGTTATCGCCCGACTCAACACGGTAAAAGTCGTTAAATATTTTAGCTTGCTCTACTTCGCTAATACCAGGGCCTGTATCCCATACTTCTATTCGTAAATTGTGCTTTCGGTTCCTACAGGCAATTAATACACGGCCATTATCGGTGTATTTAACTGCATTAGAGACCAAGTTTTGAATAATTCGGCGTAAATAGGTTATATCGCTGTGCACAATTTGTTGGTTAGAACGCACACTAAGCTTAAGGCCTTTATCACTTGATAAAATAGCGTACTCACTTTGCAGTGGCGCTAAAATATCTTCAATATAAAAGTGGCGAGGGGTTGGGGTCATAGCGCCTTGTTCTAGCTTGGCTATTTCAAGTAGTGCCGACATTAAGTGCACGGTTGAATCGAGACTGTCGCCTAATTTTTCAAAGCTGTTTTGGTTAGTGCTATCGAGTTGCTTTTCGTCAATGGCAGCAAGGTATAAACGTGCTGCGTTTAACGGCTGTAAAATGTCGTGGCTCGCCAGTGCTAAAAAGCGCGTTTTACTGTCGTTGGCTTGCTCTGCTTCTCGTTTGGCTAAAGTAAGTGCTTGCTCGGTTTGTACACGGCTATCTATTTGAGCTTGTAAGTCTCTATTAATGGTTTGCACTTCTTGAGTTCGCGCTTCTATGCGGTTTTCAAGATCCATGTTTACTTCTTCAAGCGCATTTTGCGTACTTATGTGATTGGTAATATCCGAAAAGCTGGTAACAAATCCGCCATCGGGCAGCGGATTACCAATCATTTCGTATACTTGGCCATTACGACGGTGGCGAATAAAGTGATGCGAGCTACCGTATTTTAAATGCTGCACACGTTTTTCTACTTGGCGTTCTATTTCGCCAGGGCCACATTCACCACGGTTAGCGTTGTATCTAATAATATCTTCTATGGGTTGGCCTACTTCTAGAAATCCTTCAGGGTAGCCGAACATTTCGCTGTAGCGTTTATTCCAAGCTACTAGCTTTAAATCTTTATCGACAACCGAAATACCATGGCTTAAATTTTCGAGTGAGGTAAATAACAGATTTTGATTAAATTGCAGCGCTTGTGTGGTTTCGTCAAAAAAGTTTACAACTTCTTCAAACGCCATACGCTTACCCGACGATACCGTATGTATTAACGCTTGTGCGGAAGATGCGCCCAGCACGCCTGTTAACGCGCGTTCGCAGTAGGCTATAAATTCAGGCTCTGGGTGTGCGTTGTTATCGCTCAAGTGATGGGCGAGCGCGTAATGCGCCAATACTTGTTGGCTGCGCTGAATACCTAAAAAGGTTTGCAGTAGTATTTTAAAGTCGTAAACAGTGGCTTTTACGTCTTTATTTAAGCGCCTTGATAAAATAGCCTGATCTTTAGGGTTAACAAAAGCAGCTGCCTGAATCTTATCAATTAAGCGCTCCTCAGCCCCAAGTGAAAAACTAATATAACACCCAATATTGGCAAACAAAGCTATCAAGGTTCCGCGTGTTATAAGCGTTTGTTGTAGCTCGCTATCAAGCGTTGCTCCGGCATCGAGTATTGGCAGCATTAAAAATAGTACCCAGCAAATAAAGCCCGCTACTAAACCTGCATAAACCCCATAAGCATGGCCTTTTCGCCAGTATAAACCGCCCACAATAGCGGGTAATAATTGAGTAACAAGTGAAAAAGCAACTAAGCCCATACTTGCCAGTGCGCTGCTATGGCCAAACCATTGCTGATAGAAATAGGCCAAAATTAATATGCCTGCAATAGCAAAGCGCCTTACAAGTAAAATTCGAGACTTATAACTGGTAGTAATTAAGTTGCGTTTAAATTTACGACGTAGCATTAGGGGTAATACCACATCGTTTGAAATCATTGTGCTTAATGTAAGCGTTGCTACCACTATCATTGCGGTGGCGGCCGATAAACCACCTATAAATACAAAGGTGGTTAAAAAGGCGTTGTCGTTAATTAACGGTAGGGCAAGTACAAAGCTATCTGGCGAATAGCCGCTGCCAATTTCAGGATGAATAGCCGCAGTAGCAATAGGTAAAATCATTGCGGCAGTTAATAATAAATACAGCGGAAAAGCCCAGCGAGCGGTAAGTAAGTGGCGTTTGTTTTGGTTGTCGACCACGGTTACATGAAACTGGCGTGGTAAACATATAATAGCCGCCGCAGCCATTAAAGACTGGCCAATAAAGTTAAAGCTAAAGAAGTTAAAGTCGCTCCAATGGGCCCAAATCGACTCGGTTACTTTATTTGAAGTAGGCTCTGGCATATTAAATAAGGTGTAAACAGCAAGGCCTGCTACAGCAATAAGTGCAATAAGTTTAATCATCGATTCAAACGCGACAGCAAGCATTAACCCAGAGCGATACTCTGTTACGTCCACTTTGCGGGTACCAAAAAATATTGCAAATAAGGCCATAATTAATGTGGCAGAAAGCGCGAGCATATCACCTGATATTTTATTACTGTTTTGCAAAAGTAAAAAGCTGGTACTAAGCGCTTTTAATTGCAGTGCAATATAGGGAATAGTCGCGAGTAAGGCGATTACAGTAACCATAATCGCGGTAGTTTGGCGTTTGCCGTAACGAGCTGAAATAAAGTCAGCAATAGTGGTTATGTTTTGTTTTTTGCTTACCAGTACCAGCTTACGTAAAAACCCTTGGCCGAATAAAAACAGCAGCGCAGGGCCCAATAATATTGGCAAATAACTCCAACTGCTGGTGGCGGCTGTACCCACTGAGCCGTAGTAAGTCCAAGAGGTACAGTAAATCCCAAGTGAGAGTGAATACACAAAAGGGTGATGGCTAATACGCTTCGCCAAAGGGGTTGTTTTATCGCCCCAATTGGCGAGCCAAAACAGCACACCTATATAACTTAAAGCAACAATAATGAGTACGGCAGTCATGTTGTTATTAAACCTTATTATTTTAAATAGTCCCTCAACCCTATGAGGGATTAACACAATACCAGAACTGAGGTTAAGTGTGAGGCTTGAATTTAAAATAAAACTTTCATTTTATTTCTATCTTATTGAATATTAATAACAAAAATAAAATCATCTCAAGCATTAGACTAATGTCGCATTAATAACCAACTTACCAATTTAACAGTAAAGCCAATTCAAAAAATTAAGCTAACCAATTGAAATAAAATGAAAATGTATAAAGTACGTTTGAATGATAAATACAGTTTACGTAAACGTTAACAGGCTGTTACGACTATGGTCTCAATTCAATATGTAACCAGCGTTGCTAAATTGGTAAGCGAAGATAAAAAACCACTCATCGCGATATTGCGGTGCTTAAAGGGGAAAACAAAAATGGCTTTTAAAGATGAAGAACAAGCAAAAGCTTATTGGGCAGAAAACATTTCGCTGTTATTTAAACTATTAGCAGTGTGGTTTATCGTGTCTTTCGGCTTTGGCATATTACTGGTTGATGTACTTAATGAAGTGCGTTTTTTTGGGTTTAAACTTGGCTTCTGGTTCGCCCAGCAAGGCGCGATTTATACCTTTGTTGCTTTGATTTTTGTGTACGTTTTCAAAATGAATACGTTAGATAAAAAATACGGCGTAGACGAATAGGAGCTAAGCAATGGATGTTCAAACACTCACGTTTATAATTGTTGGTTTAAGCTTTGCGCTTTATATCGGCATAGCAATTTGGGCCCGTGCGGGTTCAACTAAAGAGTTTTATGTAGCAGGCGGCGGCGTACCTCCTCTTGCTAATGGTATGGCAACGGCTGCTGATTGGATGAGCGCCGCGTCGTTTATTTCAATGGCGGGTATTATTTCGTTTGCAGGTTACGATGGCAGCGTTTACTTAATGGGGTGGACAGGTGGTTATGTACTATTAGCCATGTGTTTAGCGCCTTACTTACGTAAATTCGGCAAGTTTACTGTGCCAGACTTTATTGGCGACCGTTACTACTCACGCACCGCGCGTTTAGTGGCAATTGTATGTGCCATATTCATTTGTTTTACTTACATTGCAGGGCAAATGCGTGGCGTAGGCGTCGTATTTTCACGCTTTTTAGAAGTAGAAATTGAAACCGGTGTTTACATTGGTATGGTGATTGTATTCTTTTATGCGGTACTTGGCGGCATGAAAGGCATTACCTACACACAAGTAGCGCAGTATTGTGTACTTGTATTTGCCTACCTTGTACCAGCCATTTTTATCTCGATGATGATGACGGGTCATTTCTTCCCACAAACCGGTTTTGGTGCCACATTAATTGGCAGCGATGGCGTGTACGTACTTGATAAACTAGACGGCTTAAGCGCTGAACTTGGTTTTGCGCAATATACCGAAGGCTCTAAGAGCATGATTGACGTGTTCGCTATTACTGGCGCGTTAATGGTAGGTACTGCTGGTTTACCACATGTAATTGTTCGCTTTTTCACTGTACCTCGCGTAAAAGACACGCGTATTTCTGCAGCATGGACACTTGTGTTCATCGCGATTGTTTATACTACAGCACCTGCGGTTGCAGCCTTTGCTCGCGTAAACATGGTTGATACTATTAATGGTAAAGACGGTAGCGGTACAGCTTACGCAGAAGCACCTGGATGGATTAAAAACTGGGAACGCACAGGTTTAATTACATTTGATGATAAAAACGGCGATGGCAAAATGTTCTACACGGCGGGTAAAATCACCGATCCGAACAGTGCTAACGAAGTAAACGTAGACCGCGACATTATGGTATTAGCAAATCCAGAGATTGCTAACTTACCAGCATGGGTAATTGCACTTGTAGCTGCTGGTGGTATTGCCGCTGCACTTTCTACAACAGCAGGTTTACTACTGGTTATTTCGACCTCCGTTTCGCACGATTTACTCAAGCGAACTCTCAAGCCCGATATTACCGACAAGCAAGAGTTACTTGCAGCGAGGTTGGCAGCCATGGTCGCTATTGTTATCTCCGCGTACTTTGGTATTAACCCGCCTGGGTTTGTGGCATCGGTAGTGGCATTTGCATTCGGCTTGGCGGCAGCGAGTTTCTTCCCAGCAATTATTATGGGTATATTCTCTAAAACAATGAACCGTGAAGGCGCCATTGCAGGCATGGTAACGGGTATTGGCTTTACCGCTGCGTATATCATCTTCTTCAAGTTTGTTAGCCCAGAGCTAAACAGCCCTGAAAACTGGTTCTTAGGTATTTCGCCTGAAGGTATTGGCTTAATTGGTATGATTATTAACTTTGCAGTAGCTGCAATTGTTCTTAAGTTTACTAAACCTACACCGGTTGAAATTCAAGAAATGGTTGAAAGCATTCGTAACCCTAAAGGGTCTGCAGAAGCACACGACCACTAGGCTACAATTTATAGATATAGTTTAGAAAACATAAAGCACCCAAAGCCCGACTTTAGTCGGGCTTTTTATTTGTTTAATAAATAAGTACATTAGATTGGTACATCACCATTTAAAGAGCGAATACAATGAGTGTAGAACAACAAGAAATAGCCCAATACGTTTGTTTGCAAGCGCCTTTTACTATGCTTGATAGCAGCGCATACGAATATTTTGTAAATCATCTTGATATTATTTACCTCACCCGCGAAAACCAGACTCAGTGGTTACAAAGTGAAAACCCTAAACTGTTTTTAATTCGCTCTGGTTTGTATGACCTAGTTGATGGTAAGGGCGATGTTGTTACACGCTTGGCGCAAGGTGACTACTTTGGTTTTCCGTCGCTGTTAACCGGTGAGGCAATTCAAAATAGGTTGGAAGTACAAAAAGAGGGCATAGTGTATATGCTCTCTCAAACGCACTTTGATTTTTTACGCAGAGAATATAAATCGTTTGAGCAATACTTTGTACGCGCTCATGCTAACCGGTTGCTGTCATCGCATTATAAAAGTAAAAACGATAGTTGGTCTGAACGTAAAATATCAGAGCTGATGACCCGCACAGCAATTACACTTTCGCCCGATGCAAGTATTAGACAAAGTGCTAAAAAAATGAAAGAGCATGGCGTATCGTCAATAATGATAACGCAGCACGCGCACTTAGTAGGGGTGGTAACCGACCGCGACTTACGTAATCGAGTACTTGCCGACGAAGTAGATCCACAAGACGCAGTAAGCAGTATTATGACCGCCAAGCCTAAGTTTATATTTGAAAACAACCGGGTGTTTTCGGCGCTGCACTTAATGCTTAAATACAATATTCATCATTTGCCCGTGCTTGACGAAAACCATAACCCTATAGGGATGATAACCAGCACCGATTTACTGCGCCAACAAAAAAGCGACCCCGTACAGCTTATTGGGCGCATATATAAAGCGCATACTGTTACTGATTTAAAACGCTACGCTAAAGAAATTCCCGAACTTTTGCGTGGTTTTTCGTACAACATTGACGACATATCGCTCATTGGTAAATTACTCAGTGGTTTAACCGATGCGCTTACATCGCGCCTTATTCACTTATTTCAAGAAGAGCATGGCGCAGCGCCAACCAGCTTTAGTTTTATTTGCTTTGGCTCGCAAGCACGAGAAGAACAAACTCTGCATTCAGATCAAGACAACGGCTTATTACTCCCTAACGACTTAACCCCCGATCAACACGCTTACTTTAAAAGCATGGGAGAGTTTGTATGTGAAAACTTAGTTGAGTGCGGCATTAGGCGTTGCCCAGGTAATATTATGGCAAGCAGCGATGAGTGCCGGATGAGCGTAAACGACTGGAGCGAGCGCTTTTTTAAATGGATAAAAAGCCCTACTCCTAATGCAATGCTCAACTGTAAAATATTTTTTGACCTGCGATTTATTGAAGGCTCAAATGCTTTATACACCGCTTTTTGCGAGCAACTAATTCGTATATCGCGTAACGACTTATTCTATGCCGCAATGGCAACGGACATAAGCAGCAACAGCGTGCCAATTGGTTTATTTAATAAATTTAAAACCGAAAAAACAGATCAAAATAATAAATACATAGATTTAAAAAAACGCGGTGTCGTAATTATAAATGACATAGTGCGGTTATACGCTTTAAAAGCGGGTATTAGGCGCGCCAACACGCAAGAGCGATTAGACGCACTACTAAAACATAAACTGATCAGCAAAGAAGATATATACAACCTAAAAGACTGCTGGCGGTTCTTAACGCAGCTTCGTTTGAGTACACAAATAAACGAAGAGGGCTTACCGAGTAATTGCATTAACCCTAATAAATTAAACTCACTAGAGCGCCATCAACTAAAAGAAGCGTTTTACCTTGTTAAACAAGCGCAGCAAGCCGCCGCGTTTAAGTTTGCTCGCGGCAGTTTATAATGATGGATTACTAACATGGTAAAAAAGCTGCTCACTCGGTATTTAAAGCGCCGTAAATTACTAGGTAAAAATGCCTTACAACAACGTTATTTGGTGATTGATTTAGAGCTCACTGGCCTTGATGCAAAACAGCACGAAATTGTATCGGTAGCGTGGGTGATAATAGATAACCAATGTATAAAAATGAGTGAGTCACAGCACCTTATAAATAAAGACGTAAAAAGCCTTGAGCAAAGTCCTGTTTTTCATGGAATTAGCGACGATGCTATAACAAAAGGACAGAGCTTGTGCAGTATATTAACGCAACTAAGCAGCCACTTTAGTGATTGTATTTTAGTGTTTCATAATGCCATGCTCGATTGGGGGTTTTTAAAAATAGCGCTTAAAAATGCCAATATAACTATACGTCCTAAACTCATAATCGACACACTCCATATTGAACAAAAGCGCTTACTCCATCATTCAACTGAAATAAAACAAGATGATTTAACCCTTAATGCATGCCGCACACGTTATGAGTTACCAAGCTATCATTGCCATCATGCACTGACCGATGCACAAGCCACCGCCGAGTTACTGCTAGCCCAGTGCCATCAAATAAGCCGTGGTAAAGAGCTAAAAGTAGGTGAGTTGATGTAGGTTGGCTGTAGGCGGGGCTTTATGCCGCGCGAGATAAACTCCCGCCTACAATAAAGAGCAGTTTACTTTTATTGTTATCCGTATAACTATAGGTACAGTTACGTAATCATTATTTACTAATTACTTCAAGGAACGAACATGAAACTCATCACTACTATTTTCTTAACCTTATTCCCACTCATCACTTTTGCTAATTCAAGCTTGCCTGCTAATCGCCATATTGCAGTGCAGGGTACTGCAGAGGTATTAGCAAAGCCCGATATGGCTAAGATTTCTTTTGAAGTAATAAGCTTTAAAGACAAATCACTTGATGCAAAACGTGATGTTGATGACCGAGTAAATTTGTTACTTAAAGGTTTAAGCAAGTATGGTGTTAAGGAGACAGATGTTTCTGCTACAAGCCTGTTAACTTACAATGATGACGACAAGTTTAATGTTGAGAGTGGCACAATGATTAATGCAGGATATGTAGCAACAAGAACACTTAAAGTAACATTAAGAAATATTGAAAAGTTGAATGATTTTATCGATTTTGCATTAAGTGTAAAAATTAATGAACTGACGAATATTGAGCTTATGTCTTCAAAAGCCGCGCAGTTAAAAGCTGAAGCAACACAAGGCGCAATAGATAACGCTATAGTTAAAGGGGGTAAGCTTGCCAAAGCATTTGGCGAAGAGCTTGGAAAAATTTACAGTATTAATTCATATTCTAACCGTTCAAGTTATGGTTATGGCGCAGATAATTTTGAGAGAATAGTTGTGACCGGCTCTAAAGTTACTAGAAATCCATTCGAGCAAGGCAGGTATTTACAGGAAACTATTACATTTAAATCATCAATAAACGTGGTATTTGATTTAGAGGTAGATGAATAAGCTAAAATTTTCATTTCAAATACATTTTCATAATGTAAGCTGGCTTTAAGTTTTTGATTAATTTGAAGGTAGCCATATAATGAGCGATGAAAATAACACGTTAAAAGCACAAACTGAGGCAAAAATAGCCGCAGGGCGTAAAGGTAATCCTGATTTTATGAAAGGCGTTGATGAAACGATTGCACAAGCAAAAGCGTTTCAGCAAGGTGCTAATGCACTTGATTTAAACCAAAGCGCACCAAGTTTTGAGTTACCAAATCAACATGGTCAATCGGTGCAGTTAACCGAGTTACTTGCTAAAGGGCCTGTGGTTGTTACTTTTTATCGTGGAAGTTGGTGTCCGTACTGCAATTTACAGCTCAAAGCGCTTCAAGCACGTTTACCTGAAATTCACGCATTAGGCGCACAATTGGTGGCTATTAGCCCACAAGTACCCGATGGCTCACTTAGTAATGATGAAATAAGTAAAATGGATTTTTTAGTGCTGAGTGATCAAAATGCCGATGTAGCAGCAAGCTACGGCGTAGCATGGCAAGTACCCACATTTTTACTAGAGCATATGCGAGTAGACCGAGGCCTAGATTTAGAGTCGGTTAACAATGGCAATAGTAGTGTTTTACCGATCCCTGCCACCTTTGTTTTAGATAAACAAGGTAAAGTGACTTGGCGTTATGTTGACGTTGATTATCGTACTCGTTCTGAGCCAGAAGATATAATTAACGCATTGAAAAATTTAGTATAAAAAACTTAATTTAAAAAGTCAGAACCATCGAAGAGCTTGCAATGCGTAAGCTCTTTAACCTTAATTTAAAGTTTCTAATGCTACCCTCTTATAATAATGCTCAAGGTCGATTACAATACAGCCATCTAAAAGGCGTATTGCCTTTATCTGCACGCTAAAAGAGTGGATTTTATATTTCATGGCAATCAAACTTGCAATTAATGGTTTTGGTCGTATTGGTCGAAATATTGTCCGCGCGTTATACGAGTCTGGTTTGAGCGACGATATAAAAATTGTTGCGATTAACGAACTTGCTGATCCTGAAGCTATTGCTCATTTATTAAAATACGACACATCCCACGGTCGTTTTTCTTTTCCTGTAAAACTTGGTGAAGACACAATTAGTGTTGCAGGCGATACCATTGCACTTTTTTGTGAAGAAAACCCAATTGAATTACCTTGGCAAACGCTCGATGTAGACGTTGTACTTGAATGTACAGGTGTTTATCACTCGCGTGAACATGCGCAGTTACATATTACTGCAGGCGCTAAAAAGGTGTTGTTTTCGCATCCGGCTGATAACGATGTTGATGCTACGATTGTGTATGGCATTAACGACGATGAGCTTAAAAGCGAGCACACAATTGTGTCTAACGGCTCGTGTACAACTAACTGTGTTGTGCCGGTTATTAAAGTATTAGATGATGCATTTGGTATTGAGTCAGGCGCTATTACAACGATTCATGCGTCGATGAACGATCAACAAGTGATTGATGGTTATCATCATGATTTACGCCGTACTCGCGCTGCAAGCCAATCAATTATTCCAGTTGATACAAAGCTCGCCCGTGGTATAGACCGTATTTTACCTAAATTTAAAGGCCGTTTTGAAGCCATCGCTGTACGTGTACCGACTATAAATGTCACGGCAATGGATTTAAGTGTAACGGTTAATACCGATGTAGATTTAAACGCAGTAAATAACGCACTTAAAGCACAAGCAAAAGACCGCTTAGAAGGTATTTTAAGTTATACCGAAGAGCCGCTTGTGTCGGTTGATTTTAATCACGACCCACATTCTTGTATTATTGATGGCACACAAACACGTGTTAGTCACAAACGACTGATAAAGTTATTAGTATGGTGTGATAACGAATGGGGTTTTGCTAATCGTATGCTCGACACAGCGCGTGCTATGATGGCAGTGAATAAGTAATTTATTAATATAATAATTTTAAACGTATTTTTCAGGTTCAGTATCGTTAACTAAGGAGATGTTCATGTCGGTCATAAAAATGGCAGATTTAGATTTAAACGGCAAACGCGTATTAATTCGTGAAGATTTAAATGTACCAGTTAAAGCAGGTAAAGTGACGTCAGATGCGCGTATTCGTGCAGCACTACCTACTATTAAATTAGCGCTTGAGATGGGTGCTAAAGTAATGGTTATGTCACACCTTGGCCGTCCTACGGAAGGGGAATATGATGAAGCGTTTTCGCTAGCACCTGTAGCTGATTACTTAAACGATGCCCTTGAGCAAACTGTACGTTTAGAAAAAGATTACCTAAACGGTGTTGATATTGCGGATAACGAAGTTGTTGTTTTTGAAAATGTGCGCTTTAACAAAGGCGAGAAGAAAAACGACGAAGCGCTATCTAAGCAACTTGCAGCACTGTGTGATGTATATGTAATGGATGCATTTGGTACGGCTCACCGTGCACAAGCATCTACGCATGGCGTTGGCTTATTTGCTGATGTGGCATGTGCAGGTCCATTGTTATCAGCTGAACTAGAAGCGTTAGGCAAAGCACTTGATAACCCAGCTCGTCCATTAGTGGCGATTGTTGGTGGTTCTAAAGTTTCAACTAAGCTAACCGTTTTAGATTCACTTTCTAAAATTGTTGACCAATTAGTTACCGGCGGCGGTATTGCAAATACCTTTATTGCTGCATCAGGTAGCCCAGTTGGTAAATCGCTTTACGAACCAGATTTAATGGATGAAGCGAACCGTTTATGTGCAGCAGCGATTGCTAATAATGGTGAAATTCCGGTACCGACTGACGTAGTTGTTGGTAATGAGTTTTCTGAATCTGCTGTAGCTACGCTTAAAGATGTAAGCGAAGTGACAAGCGACGATATGATTTTTGATATTGGTCCTGATACAGCGAGCAAGCTTGCAAAAATTATTGCAAATGCGGGCACTGTTGTATGGAATGGCCCTGTTGGCGTGTTCGAGTTTGACCAGTTTGGTAATGGCACACGTGCTATTGCACAAGCAATTGCTAACTCAAATGCGTTTTCAATTGCTGGTGGTGGTGATACCTTAGCCGCAATTGATAAATACGGCATTGCCGATAAAGTTTCTTATATTTCTACTGGTGGTGGTGCGTTCTTAGAGTTTTTAGAAGGCAAAAAACTTCCAGCAGTTGAAATGCTAGAGTCTCGCGCTAAGTAATTTTAGTAGCGTAAGTTGAGGGGGTAATAGCCCTCACCGACAATTAATTATTAAATACCTCTCACCCTAATTTAATAGTTAATTTAGACGGAATATTACTGCAAAGCAGTGGTTTTTCGTGGCGTTGTTATAACGCCAAACTAACACATCCGTTCAAACTAGATGGTAGGGAACTACTGTCGATAAATTGGAGAATACCCAATGGCTTTAATCAGTATGCGACAACTTTTAGATCATGCAGCAGAGCATGGTTACGGCGTACCTGCTTTTAACGTTAACAATCAAGAGCAAATGCGCGCAATAATGGAAGCGGCTGACAAAACAAACAGCCCAGTAATCGTTCAGGGATCAGCTGGCGCACGTGCTTATGCTGGTGCTCCATTTATTCGTCATATGATTTTAGCAGCCGTTGAAGAATGGCCACATATTCCCGTTGTTATGCACCAAGATCACGGCACATCGCCAGGTGTATGTCAGCGTTCAATTCAGCTTGGTTTTTCATCAGTAATGATGGATGGCTCGTTAATGAGCGACGGCAAAACTCCTTCAAGCTACGAATACAATGTAGAAGTAACGCGCGAAACTGTTGTTATGGCGCATGCTTGTGGCGTATCGGTTGAAGGCGAGCTAGGTGTACTTGGTTCACTGGAAACAGGTGAAGCTGGCGAAGAAGACGGTGTTGGCGCAGAAGGTATACTAACCACTGAGCAAATGCTAACAGACCCTGAAGAAGCGGCTGACTTTGTAAATAAAACACATGTTGATGCACTTGCAATTGCATGTGGTACTTCGCATGGAGCTTATAAATTTACTCGCCCACCAACAGATGACATTTTAGCGATTGACCGCATTAAAGCGATTCATGCACGTATTCCTAACACGCATTTAGTGATGCATGGTTCATCTTCAGTTCCTCAAGAATGGTTAGAAATTATTAATCAGTATGGTGGCGAAATTCCAGAAACTTATGGTGTGCCAGTTGAACAGATTGTTGAAGGCATTAAGTTTGGTGTTCGTAAGGTAAATATTGATACCGATTTACGTTTAGCATCTACCGGTGCAATTCGCCGTCATATGGCGCTTAACCCATCTAACTTCGATCCACGTAAATACTTAGCTGAAGCAACTAAAGCAATGACAGAGATTTGTGTTGCACGCTATAACTCGTTTGGTACTTCTGGTCAGGCTAGTAAAATTAAGCCAATTTCACTTGATGAAATGCACCTTAAATACTTAAGCGGCGAACTAGACCCTAAAATTAGATAATAGATCAATTTATAATTGATCATTATTAGGGCCTGTTTATCTTTCGAGGTTAAATTTGCAGCAGTATGTTTGGTATTTAGGCAAGGCAGAGCCTATGCAGTGTGGTTATTCCCCATAAATAGGCGATAACGTGGAATAAATGCCAAACATGCGCTGCCCGAAGGGTTCTGCCTAGGGGCAATTTACTCTTTGTTGCTCGGTTTTTACTTAGCCCGCTAGGTTACAAACCTCACGCCGCGATTAAATCGCCCCTAGATTGAACAAATTTTAATCCTGAAAGGTCAACAGGCCCTAAGCCAGTAACTTTGTTGCTGGCTTTTTTAATGTCAGCCCTTTTTATATTGCAGGTTACGGCTTCTATTGATCAGATCGCTGTACTATCAACGCCGTACTTTGGGATCACGCATTTACTAACACAGCCTTTTCGGATCATTACTTTACTAAGCCAAATACACTTTTTCGCTATTTTAGGCTCTGAGATAATTTGATCGTTATTTATTTGTATAAACAATCAACAACTTATGGCTTTGACTAGGTACAACTCTGATCTGAGAGTGGATCGGCTTGGTAAAAATCTGATCCTTTATTTGGGGCTTAGTAAAATTTAGATCTATTTTTAAACGTATTGATTGTTACACAGGCGGGTTTATTAATTTTAAAATGGCTTTAAAGTTACTTTTAAACGATCGATCTGTAAAAAAGTCTTGGTTAGTAAAACAATGATCCCAACTAATTTTGTATTATTTAATGATTCAACTAGCGACAAAAAGCAGATAATTTCAAAAATTAGCTATTTTATAAATTTATCGTAAATCTCTTTTTATTACGTTAAATATTAAAAAGGTTTTAAAAATATGACGTTAATGAGGTTTTTTGTCACTAATTTGTGTTTTTTTTACCATCATTTTAATTTACACGTTACACTTTCATAAAAATGTCATACTTAGTCATAATAATGAAAACTAATTCGATAGCGTAAGAGATAAATTGGAATGTCACGTAAAGTACTAGTCGTAGATGACGAAGCTCCTATCAGGGAGATGTTGGTTTTTGTTTTAGAGCAAAATGGATTTCAAGCAATTGAAGCAGAAGATTACGACTCTGCTATTGCAGCTATGGTTGAACCTTACCCAGATATGGTTTTACTTGATTGGATGTTACCAGGTGGAAGCGGTATTCAAATTGCTAAAAAGTTTAAGCAAAACGAACACACCCGCCAAATCCCAATTATTATGCTTACAGCCCGTGGCGAAGAAGAAGACAAAGTACGCGGCCTTGAAGTAGGTGCTGACGATTATGTAACTAAGCCGTTTTCTCCTAAAGAGCTTATGGCACGTATTAAAGCGGTTATTCGCCGTGTATCGCCAACCTCATTAGAAGAAGCGATTGAAGTACATGGCCTGCGTTTAGACCCTATTTCGCATCGTGTTACCTCAGAAGGTAACGAGCTTGATATGGGGCCAACCGAATTTAGATTACTGCACTTTTTTATGACTCACCCAGAGCGTGTTTATAGCCGTGAACAACTGCTTGATCATGTATGGGGAACTAATGTTTACGTAGAAGATCGCACGGTTGATGTGCACATTCGTCGTCTGCGTAAAGCAATTGGCCCACTTGGACATGACCGTTTGGTGCAAACTGTACGTGGTGCTGGATATCGTTTTTCAAGTAAGCTGTGATCAGCTTAAAGCTTAGCTAATGTATGAAATACGCATGTATTACTACTCTAAGGTAAAGTGAGTGTATGTATCGAGTTGTTAATAAGCAGGCGTTAGTAAAGCGCCTGTTTATCTATTTTTTACCCTTACTATTAATTGGTGTGCTGGTTGGCGCGCCATTTTTGCTTTTATTTTTAGGATCTTTTTCCCTCCTCATTTGGCACTACCATCAACTTTATCGTTTGAGCGATTGGCTACTTAATCAACGTAGCTTTAATCCACCTGAGGGCGAGGGTGCATGGGAGCAAGTGTTTGAAGGTATTTATCATCTACAGCACCGTAATCGTAAAAAACGTAATGAGCTTGCTGATTTAATTCGTCGCTTTCGCGATGGAGCTGAAGCAGTACCTGATGCGGTAGTGGTATTACAAAACGATTTAAGTATTGTGTGGTGTAATCAATTAGCTCTTAAAGTGCTTGGTTTGCAGTGGCCAACCGATCATGGTCAGCGTCTTGATAATTTAATTCGCGAACCTAAGTTTGCTAAATACATGCACAAAGGTGAATTTGACGACGCGCTTGAGCTGGATAATGGCCATAGCATTGAGCAAGTACTAGAATTTAGGGTAATGCCTTATGCAAGCACGCAACTTATGGTTGTTGTGCGTGATGTAACGCGCTTAAAACAGCTAGAACAGATGCGTAAAGACTTTGTAGCCAATGTGTCACACGAACTACGTACACCGCTTACTGTGGTTACTGGGTATCTTGAGATGATGGATGGCGACATGATGCCGCCGCCAGCAATGTGGAACAAAGCGCAAAATACTATGCTTGAACAATGCAAGCGCATGGATAGCTTAGTCAGCCAATTACTATCGCTTTCACGTATTGAAGGTGCTCGTCGCCAAGATAACGATAAAGCAATTAATGTTCCTCAGTTACTTACTTATATTCAAACTGAAGCGCAATCAATCAATCAAGACAAAGAGCACGAGCTTATTTTTGATGTAGACACCTCTTTAGATATTAAAGGCTCTGAGGACGAATTACGCAGTGCATTTTCTAATTTAGTCTTCAACGCGATTCATTACACAAAGCCTGGTGGCAAAGTAGAAGTGTGCTGGCAGCGTAAAAATGACAAAGCGTGTTTTAGTGTTACCGACAACGGTAATGGGATTGCACCAGAGCATATTAACCGTTTAACTGAGCGTTTTTATCGAGTAGATAAAGCACGCAGTAGAACAACTGGTGGCTCAGGATTGGGTCTTGCCATTACAAAACATGTATTAACACGCCACGATAGCCAATTAAATATTACGAGTGAAGTAGGTAAAGGATCGTGTTTTTCTTTTGAATTTTCAATGGATAAGATTGTTCCATTAACTAAAAAATTAAGCTAATCAGTCAAGTCATAAAAGTGTCATTTAAGAGTAATGTAACTGTCATGTACTCACTTTAGAGTGGGCAGCAGTTAGAAAATGGGACGAACAAACCGGAGAACCCTACATGAAATTTAAAAACTTAGTTGCCGCAATGGGTGTGGCTGTTACAACTTTCGTATCTGCACAAGCAGTTGCTTTAGACCAAGATATTCCTGAGTATCAAAAAATTAGTGGTGTTTCAGGTAACTTCTCATCAGTAGGTTCTGACACTTTAGCCAACATGATGACGTTTTGGGCTGAAGAGTACAAACGTATTTACCCAAATGTAAATATTCAAATTCAAGCGGCAGGTTCTTCTACTGCACCACCGGCACTTACCGAAGGTACAGCTAACCTAGGTCCAATGAGCCGTAAAATGAAATCTAAAGAAATCGAAGCGTTCGAAAAACGTTACGGTTACAAGCCAACAGAAGTTCGCGTAGCTATTGATGCACTTGCTGTATTTGTACATAAAGATAACCCAATTGAAGGTCTTCGTATTGACCAAGTAGATGCTATTTTTTCATCTACTCGTAAATGTGGCGCACCAGAGCAAGTTAATCGTTGGAGCGATGTCGGCCTAACAGGCGATTGGGCTGCTAAAGACGTTCAGCTTTATGGACGTAACTCAGTGTCAGGTACTTATGGCTACTTTAAAAAGAAAGCACTGTGTAAAGGTGATTTCCGTAATAACGTAAATGAGCAACCGGGTTCTGCATCGGTAGTACAGTCAATTTCATCTTCATTAAATGCAATTGGTTACTCTGGTATCGGCTATAAAACATCGGGCGTACGTACAGTACCGCTTGCTAAAAAAGGCGATAACTTTGTTGATGCAACACTTGATAACGTTGCGCAAGGTAAATACCCGCTATCGCGCTTTTTATATGTTTATGTGAATAAACACCCGAATAAGCCACTATCACCTATGGAAGAACAATTTTTAAGAATGGTACTTTCAAAAGATGGTCAGCAAATTGTAGAAAAAGATGGTTATGTACCACTTTCTGCAAAGCTAGTAAAAACAGAACTTAAAAAGCTGGGTTTGAACTAATACCAATTGCATTAAATTAGTGAGTTATTATAGCGATAAGAAAATAGCGCAATAACAAGGCTAAAATTATGATACATAGTTGTTCTATATAAATAATTTTTAACGTAGTTAGTGAGTTATTTAATACGCTAGAATGGTCATGTTTTTAATAAAATTGGTATGATAAACCATAGGCAATAAAAAACCGCTCATTGAGCGGTTTTTTTGTGCCTAAAACTAAAAACTTTTAGGCATTAAATATTACCTAATTTTTCGGCTTGTGCTTTACATTGATTATAGCTCTCAACACATTTTCCAGAGCATACTTGTTGCTTTAAGCCCTCAGCAGTTGTTTGCTGTTCACATGTACTTTCGCATTGGTAATTTTGTTGAGCACACTGATTCATTTCAGGGTTTTCAACTTGGTTTTGGCAACCTACTAATAGTGCAAAAGTAAGGGCGACTACGCTTGTTTTTATTAAAGTGTGCATGCTTCTTATCCTTAAAATGGAGTCGCAATAATATTAAATTTCGACTTGAATATTGTCGATCAATCTAACACCACCAAAATAGGCTGCGGCTAAAATAACAAATTGAGTATCTTCGATTGTAGCAGTTTTTAATGTATCTCGTTGAGCAATCTCAAAATAGTCTGGCTTTAGGCCAGCTTGCTCTAAGCTCTGTTTAGCTAAGCTTTCAAGTTTTACGAAGTCTTTTTCGCCGCTTTTAAGTTGCTCAGCGCATGTATTAAGTGCTTTAAATAATACGGTTGCAGTCGCTTTTTGCTCATCAGATAAGTAACCATTACGTGAGCTCATAGCAAGGCCAGAAACTTCTCGCATTGTAGGTACACCAATAACTTCAACCGGAATTGATAGGTCGCGTGCCATGGTTTTAATTACTTGCAGTTGCTGAAAATCTTTTTCACCAAAGCAGGCGTAATCGGGTTGTACAAGGTTAAATAATTTTGTAACTACCGTGGCAACACCTCTAAAGTGACCAGGACGTGAGCCACCACAGTAACCTAATGAAATATCAGGCACATCTACAAAGCTCTGTGCGCCAAGTCCATTTGGATAAATTGTCTCTACACTTGGGGTAAATACAATATCAGTGCCTAGTTCTGCAAGGCCTTGTTTATCTTCGTTTAGTGTACGAGGATAGTTATCTAAATCTTCGTTAGCACCAAATTGCATTGGGTTAACAAAAATACTCACAACGACTTTATCGGCTAAGTTTTTTGCTTTTTCTACTAGCGAAAAATGCCCACGGTGCAAGTTGCCCATTGTTGGCACAAGTGCCACGCTAAGACCCGCTTGGCGCCATGCTTTAATTTGACTACGTAACGATCTGATTTCAGTAATTGACTGCATTATTTAAACTCGTGTTCAGCGCTTGGAAACGCGCCATTTTTAACGTCTGTACAATACTTTTGAACGGCTGCAGGCATATTGCCTGTTTCGAGCAAAAAGTTTTTAGAAAATTTAGGAATGTAACCTGCTGAAATACCAACAAGGTCATGCATTACCAGTATTTGGCCGTCAGTTAAACTGCCCGCACCAATACCAATTGTTGGGATGCTTAGGGCGTCTGTAATGCGTTTTGCCAATGCACTTGGAATACATTCAAGTACTAATAATTGTGCGCCAGCAGCTTCAAGTGCTTTTGCGTCATCAATCATTTTTTGTGCTTTGTCTTCTTCGCGACCTTGTATTTTAAAGCCACCAAATACATGTACTGACTGTGGTGTAAGGCCTAAATGCCCGCAAACTGGGATACCTTGTTGAGTGAGTGTTTTAATACTCTCGTAAAGCCACTCTCCGCCTTCAAGTTTAATCATGTTTGCGCCAGCGCGCATAAGCTCAGCTGCATTTTTACAAGTATCACTTACGCTTGAGTAGGTCATAAAAGGTAAGTCAGCAATTACAAATAATTCGCGGCTACCAGCGCGTACACAGCGGGTATGATATGCAATATCTTGATTGGTTACGCCAAGGGTGTCATCGCCGCCTTGTAGTACCATGCCCAAAGAGTCGCCCACTAAAATAACTTCAACGCCGTTATCATGAAATAACTTTGCAAAACTAGCGTCGTAGGCTGTCAATGCAGTAATTTTGTTATTTTCTGCTTTCATTTTATTTAAAGTAGAAACGGTTATTTTAGACATAATATCCTCGCAGGCAAAAGCCTAGGTTAATTACAGAGGTAATTGTTGTAAGTCGTTGAGCGGTAAATTATTTGCAATGGTTTTTAATGCAATGCCGCTAGGTAAAATAAGTTCAGGTGCAAGCTCTAATAGTGGATAAACCACAAACTCGCGATTATTCAAACCATAATGAGGCACAGTTAAGCGCACCGTATTTATAATTTGATCATCAAATAATAGAGTATCTATATCGAGAGTGCGTGGACCCCAACGTTCAGCCTTTCTTACTCGACCATGCTCAAGTTCAATACGTTGCGTTAAATCAAGTAATTGCTCTGGCTCAAGGGTCGTTTTAATGCACGCTACTGCATTGATATAGTCTGGTTGATCTTGTGGGCCCATAGGCTTACTTGCATAGTAATGCGATACGTTTATAAATTCACAATTAGGCAGCTTTTTAAGCGCGATTACCGCGTTATCAAGCTGCTCTTTTGGTGAGTTTAGGTTGGCACCTAAACCCAAATAAACACAGTGCATGTTATTACTCAGCTGGCTTTTTAGTAGGTCGACGGCGCTTTCGCGGCTTAGGACCACCTTGGTGACCTAAGTTTTTAACCATCTCTTTTTGGCCGTTTATATCTTGGCTTAAGTATTGTGTCCACCACTGGGCAAGCTCAGTGTGCTGTGTTTCGCCTGCATCTACGCGTAAGAGTAAAAAGTCGTAGGCGGCTTTAAAGCGAGGTTGCTGCGTTAGTCTGTAAGCACGTTGGCCTGCACGTTTATCCAAACGGTGCTGAATATGCCAAATATCGCGAGCACCTAAAGTAAAGCGTTTAGGAACCGCAATGTGTTGTGAGTTATCGCTTAGTACTTTATTCATTGCTTGTGCGAAAGCATCGTATTCTGCAAGTTGTTCTTGGCTTTGAATCTTTTTAGTACGTTCAAGCAGCGGGAACCAAAGTAGTGCGGCAAAAATAAACGCTGGTGTTACTTTTTTATCTGCATTAATACGTTTGTCGGTATTTTGAAACATTTGCTGAATAAGCGTGTGTTCTAAGCCACTTGGATTTTTATCTAAGATTTTATCAAGCTCAGGAAACAGTGAGCGGAATAAGCCGTATTTACGCAGCATTAAAAAGTTAGCTTCGGCCTTGCCGTTTAAAAACAGCTTAAGAATTTCTTCAAATAAACGTGCTGGCGGAATGTTATCAAGCAAACTTGCAAGCTCGCTAATTGGCTTTTCACTTTTAGGCGCAATGCTCATATCAAGTTTAGTAGCAAAGCGAACTGCACGTAACATACGAACAGGGTCTTCGCGGTAACGCGTTTCAGGGTCGCCGATTAGCTCAATTTGTTTAGCTTTAATTGCCGCTAAGCCGTTGGCGTAATCGTGAATACTAAAATCTTTGATTGAGTAATAAAGTGCATTGATTGAAAAGTCGCGGCGTTCTGCATCTTCTTCAATACTGCCAAATACGTTGTCACGTAGTAATTGGCCTTCATCGCTTGATTGGCTTATTTGATTTTTGTCTTCTTGCGCTTCGTGGTGGCCACGCATAGTCGCCACTTCAATAATTTCACGGCCAAATACAATATGTGCTAAACGAAAGCGACGACCAATAAGGCGACAGTTTCTAAATAGTTTTTTTACTTGATCTGGCGTGGCATTAGTAACTACGTCAAAATCTTTTGGCTGTTGGCCTAACAATATATCGCGAATACAACCACCAACAAGGTAGGCATCGTAGCCACCGTCTTTTAAGCGGTATAATACTTTGATTGCATTTGGGCTAAATTGTTTGCGAGAAATACCATGCTCACCACGAGTGACAACAATAGGTTCACTGCTTACAGAAGCGCTTTCGGCACTGGTATTCGGGCCGATTATTTGTCGGCAAAATTGAAAAAGCTTGGAAATAATAGTCTGTCTCCTAGAAGGTGTGATTGACTCTGCATCGCAATCAAAAGTTACAGCAAAAGGGGCGGTTATAACCCAGTACAAGCTGTTTGACGTAATTAGCATATATTTAGGCGGCTATCATATACCAGCAGGGTTTAAAAATTAAGTTGATGTGTTGAAATTAAGCCGTTTTTAGCTATTTTATTTACTTAAATGTGTAAATTGGACTTTCTGACTACGTGGATGCTGAGAAATTTGTATTTCGGATACTTGTGGTACCTGTTTTAAGCTAAAGTTTTTAATTCCCCAAGCGATTAATTGTTCAATATTTAAATCGATTAAATCAGCTATAACAGGCAATCCTAAAAATTCAAATGCACTAATTAAAGCAGGCTTTGGATTTTGTTTGCTAATGGCAGGAGCATAATTTTGTTTAGACAATTTGAAACCAGGCTTGGCAACCGCTAAAGGTAAATGAGCAAATTCAGGCACAGGGCTATCGAGTTGTTTAAACAAACTAATTTGCCGAGCGGTTGGCTCAATTAAATCAGCACCTCTTACAATTCGATTAATCCCTTGATCAATATCATCGACGACCACAACAAGTTGATATGCAAATAAGTCATCGCTGCGTTTAATTAAGTAATCTTCATGGGAAAGGGCGCTATTTACCGTTATATCACCCTGAATTAAATCATTAAATTGAGTCGTTGGATGTTGCTGAACTAAGCGAAGCGCACCGGATTGAGTATTATGATTAAGTGTTTGGCAATGCCCCTGATAAATACCGCCAATGGCTTTTATTTGTTTGCGAGTACAGGTGCAACCATAAACAAGGTTTTGTTTTAAAAGTGAGTGGGTAATATCTTGGTATAAAGGCAGACGCTGCGTTTGATATACAACAGGTTCGTCCCAGTGAAGGGCGTAGGCATGTAAGGTATTAAGAATATCGGAGTCGGCGTTTTTAACCACGCGCGTAGTGTCAATGTCTTCTATACGAACTAACCATTTTCCTTGATTAGCTTTTGCATCTAGATAGCTACCCACAGCCGCTACAAGTGAGCCAAAATGTAATGGCCCAGAAGGAGACGGTGCAAAACGACCGCGATATTTACGCATAGGCGCAGTAACGGCTGTAGGAGACATAACTAATTAATAAGTATTAATTAGCCGCGTCCAGATTGCTTTTCTTTGATTTCTGCAAGTGTTTTGCAGTCTACGCATAAATCGGCAGTAGGACGTGCTTCTAAGCGACGTATGCCAATTTCGATGCCACAAGACTCACAAAAGCCAAAATCATCTTCTTTAATCAAATTAATTGTTTTTTCAATTTTTTTGATTAATTTACGTTCGCGGTCACGAGTACGAAGTTCTAAAGAGAACTCTTCTTGTGCAGCGCGGTCAACTGGGTCAGGAAAGTTAGCAGCTTCGTCTTGCATGTGTGATTTAGTACGATCAACTTCGTTACGTAAATCATTACGCCAAGTTTCTAAAATCGCTCTAAAATGAGCACGTTGTGCATCATTCATGTACTCTTCGCCTGGTTTTTCTTGGTATGGTTCTAAACCGGCTTGAGCCAATAAACCATGTTTCTTTTGGTCTGGCATAACTCTCTCCTAAATCCTTAATTTAATGCCTCAGCATTAGCCGGCGGTATAAATAACAGAATCTTATACCCTAGGCAAATTTATTTTTAATTAATCGAATTAGCTTCAACCATGCTTACTGAGTAAAAAGTGTATTAATAGTTTATTTACACTTTTAATTAATTCACATATTCGCTTTCTAAAACTTGCCTTGTTATATGGGCAAAAGCTTTAAAAACAAGTTAATTTTTATAATTCACTTTGTATAACTTTATTTAATTTGAGTACTTTGCTTATTTTGCAAATTACGCTTAGTTCAATCCCTTGGTTTAATACACTATTGTGCAAATACTATTTTTTTATGAAGTAAAACTTCATTAGCAGAAATTGTGGCCTTGTATGCTAATACTTCAACGCCGGCTATTATTGCTTGGCTTAATAGCGTGGCGTATTTTTTATCAATATGCGCAGCTGCACTTACTGTATTTATTCCTTCATGCAAAACAGCGAACAGTAATACTGCTCGGTGGCCTTGTTCGATCATTTCTATTAGTTCGCGAATATGTTTTTGTCCGCGCAGTGTTTGCGCATCAGGAAAGTAGCCTTGCCCGCTTTGTGGTGCATCCTCGCTTAATAATGTGACTGATTTAACTTCTACGTAGCAATCAGGCTTATTTTCGTCTGTGAGTAAAAAGTCGATTCTGCTGTTTTCGCTGCCGTACTTTACTTCGCTTTGCAATTGACTGTAGTCGAGTAGCTCGCTTATTACATTATTGTTTATTGCTTCTTCTACTACTTTATTAGCCACTGCTGTATTTACACAAATAAGCTGCGATAAGTTATTTTGCGTAAGCTCTAATGAATGCGGGTATTTTCGTTTTGCGTTATCGCTTGTTGAATAAAAAGCAGCAAAACCCGGCTCTGCGCATCCCGTCATTTTACCTGTATTAGCACAGTGGGCGGTAAATTCACTGCCATCACTTAATTGCAAATCAGCTAAAAAGCGTTTGTAGCGTTTTAATAAGGTGGCAGGTTGCAGAGTTGGCGTGTACTTCATGATAACTTCCAAAGCGTAAATACTGCACAGCAGTGTGGTTTATGTTATTTACCTCAAGCTGTTGGGAACTTAAGCGCTCTATAGTAAACTCGGTGGCACATTTAAGTGCAAGGGTATTCTAACATGAGTGAAAAATTTGTTGTTCAACTAAGCGAACAAGCAGCAGCGAGTCATTGGGGCGATAATGCGTCATTGTCTTTTAATGAGCGCGGTGCAACGGTTCATTTGTCTGAGCAAGAAACATTGAAAAATGTTCAAAAAGCTGGTCGTACTATTGCAATCCAAGGTATTAAAAACGTTGAATTAGCAGGTGATGCTTGGTGTACAGAAAGCCAGTGGGCTTTTTATCAAGGCTTTGTAACACCAAAATCGTTAAATGGTGTTGAGTTTGTTGATAACGCACAATCAGATATTAAAGAACTTGCTCACTTAAAAACGTCAGCAATTTGGGCACGTGAAATGGTTAACGGGACTGCCGATGACATTTACCCAGAAAGCCTTGCTGAAAAAGCAGCTGAGTTTATTCAATCATTAGCGCCTGAGCATGTAAGTTACCAAATTATTAAAGGTGATGCGTTACTAGAGCAACAGTGGATTGGTATTCATGCTGTTGGTCGCGGTAGTGTTCGCCCGCCAGTATTGCTTGAGCTTGATTACAACCCAACAGGCGACGAAAATGCACCAGTAAGTGCAGCGCTTGTAGGTAAAGGTATTACGTTTGACTCAGGTGGTTACTCAATTAAATCAAGCGAAGGTATGCTTGGTATGAAGTGCGACATGGGCGGCGCTGCAACAGTAACTGCAGGTTTAGCATTGGCTATTAACCGTGGTATTGAAAAACGTATTAAACTGTTTTTATGTTGTGCTGAGAACTTAATTTCGGGTCATGCATACAAATTAGGTGACATTCTTACTTATAAAAATGGCACGACAGTTGAAATTGTAAACACCGATGCTGAAGGTCGCTTAGTACTTGCAGATGGCCTAATGGCCGCAGGTGAGACTGGCGCTCCACTTATTATTGATGCAGCAACACTAACTGGCGCAGCGCTTGTTGCTGTTGGCCAAGAGTACAATGCATTATTTGCACTTGATAAAGAACTTGTACGTGAAGTTGAGAGTTTTGCATCTCAAGAAATGGAAGCTGCTTGGCCACTTCCTCTTGAAAAATGGCATCAACAAAACTGCCCATCTCCTTATGCTGATACGGCAAATAGTCGTGCGCAAAAAGGTGGCGGTTATGGCGGTGCATCGAATGCTGCAGGCTTTTTATCGCGCTTTGTGCCAAACGATGGCAAAGGCTGGGTACACATCGATTTAGCGGCTGCATTTAACATGGGCAGTACAAGTCAATGGGCAGCGGGTGCAACAACTCAAGGTATGCGTACAGTTGCTCGTACTTTACAAGAAAAAGCATAATATTTACTAAATTACGCTTTTTACGCTAAAAATAGGCACCCTTGGGTGCCTATTTTTTAATTTACAGGCAAGCAATTTTATTTCATTTACGGTAAAATCAGTCGCCAATACCTGTTTGAGTTTAATTTTTGCTTAACTCTAAGCTGCGCTCAAATCTTATATCCACCACTGGGGTTTCTAATTATGTCAGATAAGTGCTACATCACAGCTCAACAGCTGCTTGAAGATTCGTTCCGCGTAGCGGCACAAGTATACCAAGATGGCTTTCGTCCTGATTTTATTATTGGTATTTGGCGAGGTGGTGCACCGATCGGTATTGCTGTTCAAGAATATTACGATTACAAAGGCATTGAGACTGATCACATTGCAGTACGTACATCGTCTTATTACGGTATTGGTAAACAGTCGAAAGAAATTAAAGTACACGGCTTACATTACATTGTAGAGAACGCAAATGCAGGTGATTCATTATTAATTGTTGATGATGTATTTGACTCAGGTCGTAGTATTGTTGCATTAAAAGAAAAGCTTTCAGAGCTTATGCGCTTAAACTTGCCACGTGATATTCGTATTGCATGCCCGTACTACAAGCCAAAAAACTCAAAAGTAGACACTGTTCCAGATTATTATATTCATGAATCTGAAGAGTGGTTAGTGTTTCCGCATGAACTATCGGGTTTAACACCGGATGAAATTATTGCTGGTAAATCTGATCTTGCGAAAATTCATGACATTTTGCTAGAGAAGTAATTAGTAATTTGCATAAATAAAAAAAGGCCGTTAAGGCCTTTTTTTATTTTAAAGCTGAGCAAAGCTATCTACGTATTCACTTAGTTTTGGTATATCGACTGCTTGCAAGCCATCGTTACTTCTAAGTACCAAGCCTTTTTCTACGAGTTCTGTAACAACACGTCTGTAAGCTCGCTCAGTGGTAGCAAAACGTTCGGCTTCAGCATTTACAGTTGGGTAGGCTCTAAGTAGCGTAGGGTTGTTGTTCTCGGCCCTTAGTAAGCAATCTTTAGCTATGTTATAGCTAAGTGGTAGTAATAACTTATCTAAATTGATTTTTTGGTTTTCCTGAAACTTAGCCGCAATAGTTTGTGCTGTGTATAAGCTTAGTTCTGGTTTTTCGAGCAGTAGAGCACGCCAATGCCTTAATTCAATAAGGTTATAAGTGACATCGCTAAAGCACGTTACCGTATATATACACGGATTATTATTTAGCGCTTCTATTTCACCAATAAGGGTGTTGTTACAATCCAATTGTCCTAACAGCAGGCGTCGTCCATTACCTACGTCGTAACTAAACGACACAGTGCCACTGCGTACAAGCACAAGCTTGCTTAAAGGCTGATCTTGATGGATCAGAACTTCTTTTTTTGATTGTTGATAGCTACTACCGGCAAAGGTTAAAAGCTGATCAACAAGGTAACTAGAAAAATGGTATTGAAACATCAATGTGCTCTTCGGACATTTGTCCTATTTATTACATCTTAATGACGATAGCATTAAGACACTAAGAATTTACGCTAACTTGCTACTAATATTATTAGCTTTGCTAAGAGTATTATTTTACCTTCATTTCCCGTGTAATGATTTAAGAATTTGCTGGTATTTTCCGGCAAACTTTTTCAGGTTTTTTAAGCAGGTTAGCTTTTTTATTTTGTTGTAACTTTGCAATACTTACAAGTGCCATAAGATAGCAGTACATGTAATGCTAACCTAAAGGCTAGGAGAGAACAATTGAGTTGGGAATATTTAGGTTATATTGCATCAGCTTTATTGGTTGCATCGTTAACAATGACAGATGTAGTAAAACTACGTTGGTACAACATGTTTGGTTGTATTGTATTTACTGCATACGGTGTTGCCATTGGCGCAGTGCCTGTTATTTTTACCAACGGCTTATTGTCGCTTGTAAATTTATACCACATTATAAAAATATATCGCCAACCTAAAGTTGAAGACGCTAAAAGCTAAAATAAGTTATCTGCACAAAGTAAGTTAATGGTTTTAATTAAAATCAAAAACTTCAGCTTTTGTGCAGTCCAGCTTAAAGCGTATATAGATAATCTCATATCACTCTACATAACTTACCTTGATGAACCTTTGAACCATGCTGTAATCTCCTACTTAAAAGATGATTACCTTAGGTTTTAATACGTCGATCGTTAGCTAAATACTGTTCGCGGTTTAGATATAAATAAGTGCTTCTAAATTTCATAAAAAAATCCGATAGCAGTAAACTGCTATCGGATTTTTATCTGTTATACCAACCTACTTACATATGCTATTTAATTCATTAAATTGCTTAAATATTTATGCAGGTAGGCACTATGGTATTTACGCTTTTTCTAAATCTTCAACGTCACCTAAACCTGCAGTTAGCTCTTCAAGTAATTGCTTTATTTCTTCAGAAGCTAAAATAAAGTCAGCATCAAGTTTTAAAGCCATATCTTCTTTAGGTATATCTGCGTTTTCTTCTTTTAGAGTTTCAGAGTAGCTTAAACGTTTGATAGAGCCATCGTTTTGCAGCATAAACTTAAGACGCTCTTGCCAATCAAGTGCAAGTTTAGTTACGCGTTTACCACTTTCTAAATGCGATTTAACTTCATCACACGATAGATCATGACCTTTAAGCTTTACTTGTGCGCCGCTGTCGTCTGCTTCTTCAAGTTCAGCGTCTGAGCCAATAGCAAAACCTTCTGGTGTACTAAAGTTAGTTAACCAATCAGTTAAAAACACATCTAGATCGTAGTTAGCAAACGCAGGTACAACCGGAAGCGTTCCTAACGATTTACGAAGTAGTGCTAGTAGCTCTTCTGCTTTATTAAAGCTGCCACTATTTACAACAACCCAACCGTTTTCTTGGTCAATAAAGGCAAATTGTAAGCTCGACTTTTTAAATGCTTGAGGTAGAAGAGTATGAAGAATGTTTTCTTTTAATTCGTCTTTTTCTTTCTTTTTAACTGGGCGGTTTTCTTCAGCTTCTATCAGATCAATTTTCTCAGCAACTAGTTCATTAATAACAGAAGCAGGGAGTACTTTTTCTTCGCGTTTAGCGCAAACTAGAATACTTTTTTGAGAAAAATGCGATAGCGTATCGCCATGTTTTCCAAACGCTTTTGTCCAACCAAATGTTGCAAGCTCTTGACCAGTACATGGGCGAAATAAATCTTGCTCTAATGCTTTATCAAAGTCTTCTTGAGTATATGAAACGTCTTGCTTAAAGCGGTAACAAATAAGGTTACTAAACCACATAGGGGAATTGATCCATTTGAAAAATTTGTACAATCATAGCAATAAAAACAGTATCTCGAAATGACTGATTTGTTACTAGGGCGTGTTGAACTTTATGGATTGAAATTTGTTCAATCTAGGGGCGATTAAATCGCGGCGCGAGATTTGTAACCTAGTGGGCTAAGTAAAAACCGAGCAAAGCTTCCGCGTCCTGCTCACGCCCCTTACCTACATCCATGTAGGCAACAAAGAGTTAATCGTCCCTAGAAAGAACCCAGAGGGCAGCGCATGTTTGGTATTTATGCTGCGTTATCGCCTATTTATGGGGAATAACCACACTACATAGGCTCTGCCTTGCCTAAAAACCAAACATGTTGCTGCAAATTCAACCACCAAAGATTAACACGCCCTAATAATTTAATGCATATACTTTTATTTATTCATATTTATCAAAAATAGGCAGTGGCTTAGCCATGTTCTTCGGAAATTGAATATAGTAACGCAGACCTTTGCCCGGTTCACTCGTTGCATCAATAGAGCCACTAAGGGTTTGCTTGACCAAATTAAGCATTATATGGGTGCCTAATCCGCTACCGCCTTCATCGCGTTTGGTAGTAAAAAATGGGTCAAATAATTTTTTTAATTGCTCGTTGGTAACACCGTTACCGTCATCTTTGTAATCAATAGTTAAGTTAGTGTCATCAGCGCTTATTTTAATATCCATTACACCGTTGCTTTTACCTTCAAAGCCATGAATAAGTGAGTTCATAATTAGGTTAGTAAAAATTTGGCTTATAGCCCCTGCAGGTAGATTTAAAACTAAATCATCAGGACATTCTAATTTTATAGTATGGGATGTCTTTTTTAGTTTTGGGTGCAGTGAGCGTATTACTTCGTTAGTGTAATCTTTAAAGTTAATGGTTCTTACTGCTTCACTGGCTTGATCGACCGCTATTTGTTTAAAACTAGCTATAAGCTCCGAAGCTCTATCTAAGTTAGTGGTTAGTAAGCTTGTGCTTTGCTTTGCTTCGTTAATAAATTCTTCTAGTGCTTTTGGCGAAAGTGTTTTTTCGGTATAAGCATTTTCGAGTTTATTTAAGCGTTCTTGTAAAAATGATATTGCCGTTACACCTATCCCAATAGGGGTATTTATATCGTGTGTAATACCTGCCACAAGTCCGCCTAGCGCAGCCATTTTTTCTGTGCCTAATAAACGTTCCTGTGCAAGGCTTAACTCTTCTATATAGCGCTGAGATTCAGTTTGCTTTGTAATTAACTCTTGCTCTGTGCTGCGGCGTAAGTCTACTTCTTCGGTGAGGACAATTTTTTGCTTTTCGAGTTCGTATTTTTGCTGCTGTAAATCCATCATTGCTTGGCTTAAGTTGGATGTTTTACGGGCTACGTCTTGTTCAAGTTGTATGTTGTGTTGATCAAGCTTTTCGTTACTTATAATGAGTTCTTTTTGGGTGTGTTCAAGCTCTTTTCTATACTGAACCACTTTATCTATTAGTTTGTTAAATGACTGCTCCATCACTTTTAGTTCATTATGTTCTTCTGTTTCTATTTCTATATGTTGACCTTCTAGCTCGTCTAGTTCTAAATTTTCTAGTTGCTCAGTGAGTTCTGCTAAAGGGTCTGTAAGAAGTTTTCTAAATGCCATTAAAAATAAGATGATCAAAAAGGTGGTTTTAATCATCGCATTACCAATCAAAAAGTAGATTGATACCATAATGCGGCTAAAAACAACTTCTCGACTTGAGAATAAGGTAACGTCACCAACTTGAGTAGCACGACCTGAAAATTCAAAAATAAGTGGAAAGGTATAACCAAATAAACCCGATTTTGCGTCTTCTAAAATAACCTCTTCTTGTACTAACTGTTGGTTATATAGCTTGTGTATATCAAGAGATCGCCCTAGCTGTGAAATAATTTCGCCGCTGTCGTCTCGAACAATAATCCCTTCAATCATGGGAATGGCGAGTAAACCTTCTGCTGTTGTAATTGTTTGCTTGGTATTAAGCTCCCAAATTGCACGTGTTAAGCTGCGACTAAAGGTTTTTTGTAAGGTACTAAGTTCATCGCGAATATAGTCTTTAGTATTGACGTATTCAGCAAGCACTTGTCCACAGGTCACTACAAAGGTAAGCAAAAAATAGACGGATAAAACGCTAGTCAGTAGCTTCTTAGAAAGACTTTTTTGTAACATGAGTGACTTGTTCATCCTTTATTATTTTTGTAACGTTACGGTAGTAATTTAAAAGTTAGTCAATAAACCTCTAAAAATAAATAAAAAAGTTAAAATTTAATAAGATAAACCCAAAAAGTGAGCGTGTAGTATCAAAGTATTTAAACCAAGGTATAAATTAATAAATTCGTTATCTGTTATGTATTGTAGGTTTAATTAGTATTTGCTTTGGTTAATTATATCTTAAACGGATTTATTCTATATTTATCATTGTATTAAATTATTAATGCGCTGAGTGCTTGGAGGCGTGTTAAAGTGTCTAAAATGCAATGGAAGGCATTAGTTTAATAACCTTTTAATAACTTTGATGGTTGTGTAGTAGTAAACATGATGAAATTTTCGATATTAGTCTGTGACGATTCTGCAGTTGCCCGTAAACAAGTCGTGCGGTGTTTAAATGAATGTATAGACGCTCAAATACAACAAGCTACAAATGGAGCGCACGCTCTAGAACTTTTACGAGCACAAAGCTTTGATTTATTGTGCTTAGATCTCACCATGCCCGAAGTTGATGGTATACAAGTACTCGAGACTATAAAAATAGAAAAAATAGAGTGCTTTGTTTTAGTTATTTCTGCCGATATACAAGAGAAAATGAAGCAACGAGTCGCACAACTTGGCGCAATAGACTTTATCGATAAACCTATCAATAAATCTAACTTAAACGAAATATTGCATAAATTTGGCATTCATTAGGTTTTTTCATGTTAAAAAAGGCTGTTTTATCTTTTAATTTAGGGTTGACAGCATAGCCTTTGTTAAGGCAGTCTTAACATATGAAAACAATTAATCGCGTACTGACCATTATTATTACAACCATCATTCTTACTGGATAGTGGCATAGGTCGGTGCAACAAATTTAAAGGCCTGTGTTCACTTAGAACACAGGCCTTTTTTCGTTTTATGGGATGAGGAACATAAACAATGCGAGTTTTAAAATTTGGTGGGTCTTCGCTTGCCGACTATGCATGCTTACAACAGGTAGCTCAGCTAGTTAAAGTACAATTAAAAGATGAAATGCTTTTGGTACTTTCTGCTCCCGGTGGAATGACCGATTCGCTAGTTGCACTTGCAAGTGCTGCAGAACAAGGCTTAGATTTTTCGCAGCAATGGCAAACATTAGTTAGCCGCTGTGAAGGTTTGAAAGCTGACGTTGAAAAAAGTGGTGTAGTAGTTACAAGTTGGCCAAACTTAGGCGAACTTAAAAATAAACTAGATGGCGTGTCACTTATACAATGTTGCCCTGATCAGGTTCGCGCATTTGTGATTAGCTTTGGAGAGCGCGTTAGCGTTTCTTTAATGCAGGCTTTATTGAACTCGCACGATGCAAGATACTTAGAAGCAACAAGCTGTATCGCTTCAACTGGCGGTTATATTGACGCTGAGGCTGATTTAGTAAAAAGTAAAGCGCGCTTTCAAGCTGTGCTCAAAGAAAGCCCTGCAACTATCTATATCATGCCTGGTTTTACAGCGAGTAATGATAAAGGTGAGCTTACAACGCTTGGCCGTAATGGCTCAGATTACTCAGCAGCAATTGCAGCAGCATGTTTAGAAGCTGAAATTTGCCAAATTTGGACAGACGTTGATGGTGTATACAGTGCTGATCCTCGTTATATTAAAAAAGCGACTAAAGTAGATTTTTTATCTTATAAAGAAGCGATGGAGCTTTCTTACTTTGGTGCAAAAGTACTTCACCCTAAAACAATTTTACCGTGTGCTAAAGCAGGCGTGCCGTGCGAAATTAAAAATACGCATAACCCAGACGCACAAGGCTCATTAATTGGTAACGATTATTCATCAGATGAGCCAGTAAAAGCGCTTTCGAGCCTACAAGACCTTGCAATGCTAACTGTCTCAGGGCCAGGCATGAAAGGCAAAGTAGGTATGGCGTCTAAGGTATTTAACGCGCTTGCTCACGATAACGTATCAATTGTATTGATCACGCAGTCATCATGCGAATTCAGCATTAGCTTTTGTGTACACGAAACAGACCTAGCACTTGCACTTGATGCGCTACAAACTGCATTTGAGCTTGAATTACAAGCAGGGCTTATTGAGCCTGTACAAGTGCAGCGCAATTTAGCCATTGTTACTTTAGTGGGCGATAACATGCGCGCGCACCGTGGCTTAGCGGCTAAGTTTTTTGCATCGCTTGCACAAGCGCAAGTAAATATCGTGGCAATTGCACAGGATTCTACAGAAAGTGCTATTTCAGCAGTAATTGATGGTGAGTTATGTAACGACGCCGTAAAAATATGCCATGAAAACTTTTTCACGCATGTGCCGTCAATTGATGTGTTTTTACTAGGTTGTGGCTTAGTAGGGCAAGAGCTTATTAATCAGCTTGAGCGCCAGCAAGCGTGGCTTGAAAAACGTAATATTAAACTTAACTTGTATGGTGTTGCTAACTCTCGCCAATTACACCTTGATAGTGAAGGTATTGCTTTTGGTGATTGGCAGCAAAAATTGGCCTCATCTGAGCAGGCGTTTGATTTAAAACTAGTAGAGCAGTTTGTTAAGCAAAATCATTTAGTAAACCCTGTGCTTGTTGATTGTACGTCGTCGGATGCACTTGCTGCGCAGTATGTAGACTTTTTAAATGCAGGTTTTCATGTGGTTGCTGCCAATAAAAAAGCAACAACAAGCTCATACACGTATTACCAAGATTTAATTGCAGCAACACAAAAAAATAATCGTAAATTTTTATACGAAACAAACGTTGGTGCAGGCTTACCAGTAATCGACAACTTACAGTCATTATTTGGTGCCGGTGATGAGTTATTAGAGTTTAGCGGTATTTTATCAGGTTCACTTTCGTATATGTTTGGCGCACTTCAAGATGGTTTATCACTTTCTGAGGCAACTATTAAAGCCAAAGAAAGTGGCTTTACTGAGCCAGATCCTCGTGATGATTTATCGGGTACCGATGTCGCACGTAAGTTATTGATCATCGCTCGCGAAGCCGGTATGAAATTAGAGCTAAGCGATATTGAAGTTGAGTCAGTATTACCACCAGGTTTTGCACAAGGTGATAGCGTTGATGAGTTTATGGCAAAACTACCAAGCTTAGATGCTGATTTTAACGACCGTATCAAAAGCGCTGCGAGCGAGGGTAGGGTACTTCGCTATGTAGGCACAATTAAAGAAGGCCACTGTAAAGTAGGTATTGAAGCGGTAGATGCAAAGCATGCGCTTAGTGTCATTCGTGATGGTGAAAACGCACTGGCTATTTTAAGCCAATACTACCAGCCACGTCCGTTTGTAATTCGTGGTTATGGCGCCGGCTCGGAAGTAACAGCCGCGGGTGTATTTGCTGATATTTTAAAAACGTTATCGCGCTAGGAGCTCGTTATGATTGAAGTATATGCTCCGGCGTCTATTGGTAATTTTGCAGTGGGTTTTGATGCCCTTGGCGCAGCGCTTGCGCCAATTGATGGCAGTTTGTTAGGTGATGTAGCCGTTGTAAGCGCAGCACCAAGCGACGAATTTATTTGCACAGGCGAGTACGCTCACAAGTTACCCAGTGATGCTAATGAAAATTTAGCGTACCAGTGCTTAGTGCATTTTAGAGCGCATGTTGCGCCTAATATGCCAAGCGTAAAGCTCGAGCTTAAAAAGAACTTACCAATTGGCTCAGGGCTTGGATCTAGCGCGTGTTCGGTCGTGGCTACCTTTGCTGCCCTTGATAAGTTTGCAAAAACTAATTTAAGTCAGGTTGAGCTTATTGAACTGATGGCTGACTTTGAAGCTGTAGTAAGCGGCGGTCGTCATTACGACAACATCACGCCATGTTATTTAGGTGGCTTGCAGTTAACAGGTGATTTAATTCCTGATAAATCGATTGCACTGCCTGTTGATGAAAACTGGTACTACGTTGCTGCGTTTCCTGGTTTTTCACTCAACACTGCAAAAGCGCGCTCTGTTTTACCAAAAGAGTTGAACATGCATGCAAGTGTTGAGTTTGCTCAGCGTTTGTCGGCATTTAGTAGCTTACTGTTAACTAACCGTTTTGACGATGCGCTGAGCATAATGAAAGATGAAATAGCAGAACCTTACCGGGCACCGCTTATTAAAGGCTTTAGTGAAGCCAAAGCAAGCTTGCCAGCACTGGGCGCTAAAATAGTCAGTATTTCGGGCGCAGGACCAACCTTATTTACTGTGTGTAAAACACTTGAAGCTGCACAGCAATGCGCGCAGTGGTTAGAAACCAATTACATTAACGAGCAAGGCTTTTGCCACATTTGTAAATTAGATAACGACGGCACGCGTCAATTAACAGTTTTATAGGATAGGTAGTCATGCAATTACATAATTTAAAAGATAGCTCACAAAAAGTGTCGTTCGTTGAAGCTGTAAAAACAGGTTTGGGTCGTAACCAAGGTGTATTTTTCCCAGAATCACTGCCGCCACTGTCCGATGTTGATGCATTGCTTGATATGGACTTTGTTACGCGCAGCGGCAAAATATTATCTCACCTAATTGGTGATGAGTTACCAAGCGATACCGTGGCACAAATGGTTAAAAATGCATTTAACTTTCCAGTTAAGCTGGTGGAAGTTGAAGAGAACACATACTGTTTAGAACTGTTTCATGGTCCTACACTTGCGTTTAAAGACTTTGGTGGTCGCTTTATGGCAGAGTGTTTAACGCAGTTTAATAAAGACGAGAAAGTAACTATTTTAACAGCAACATCGGGCGATACCGGTGCAGCCGTTGCGCATGCTTTTTACAACAAACCAAATATCGATGTTGTTATTTTATACCCTAAAGGCAAAATTTCACTTGCTCAGCAAAAGCTATTTACTACGCTAGGTAACAATATTCATTGTTATGCAGTTGAGGGCAGCTTTGATGATTGCCAAGAGTTAGTTAAAAATGCCTTTTTAGATGAAGAAGTTAAATCAACACTTGGGCTTAACTCAGCTAATTCAATTAATATTAGCCGTTTAGTTGCTCAGGTTTGTTACTACTTTGAAGCCATTGCACTGCTACCAAAAGAAAAGCGCGCAACAGCGCATATATCAGTGCCAAGTGGTAATTTTGGTAATGTGTGCGCCGCAATGATTGGTGCGGTTATTGGTTTACCTGTAGGTAAATTAAGTGCAACAACAAATCAAAATGATACTGTGCCGCGCTTTATGCTTGATAAAAACTGGACGCCAAACGCAACGCTTGAGTCGCTTTCAAATGCGATGGATGTAAGTAAGCCAAACAATTGGCCGCGTGTACAAACAATGTTAGATAATAACTGGTTTAGCTACGATAATTTTTATTCAATAAGCGTAAACGAGCAAGACACGCAAGCCGTGATGAAAAAAATTCAACAAACTGGCTATGTTGCAGAGCCTCATACTGCTATTGCTTACCAAGGTCTTGTTGAAAATCGAGCGCCAGGGGCCGCGGGTATCTTTTTAGCGACAGCTCATCCTGCTAAGTTTAAAGAAAGCGTAGAGGGTATTCTAAATATTGAATTAGGTATGCCAAAACCACTTGCTGATGCACTAGCAAAACCATGCCTAGCAAGCGATATGAACGCCGATTACGACGCGTTACGTACCGAAATGCTCGCTAAATTAGGCTAAGTTAAATTAAAAGGAAAAGCGGCTTGAGCCGCTTTTTTTATAACTTTATACGGATGAATACACTTAGTTATATTTACTAATTAAATGTAGTAAATATAATTCATTTAAAATTATTATGGCTTTATAAAAAAATATCATCTTAAAAGAGCTGTGAAATAGTTTCAATCCCTGTTTAAATATCCTCAACTTAAGAGCGTAGGCAAAGAGTCGTTTAAAGCGTACAATAAAGCCTCTAAAAAACACCATACACGTTGCCCTAGGAGACCCCAATGTTAGAACGTAGCATGAATATTTCGGATTTTGATCCAGAGTTATTTGACGCGATAACCAAAGAAACTGCTCGCCAAGAAGAGCATATCGAACTAATCGCTTCAGAAAACTACTGTAGCCCACGCGTACTAGAAGCGCAGGGTTCACAGCTTACAAACAAATACGCAGAAGGTTACCCAGGCAAACGTTATTATGGCGGTTGTGAGCATGTAGATGTTGTTGAGCAATTAGCAATTGACCGTGCTAACGAATTATTTGGTTCTGACTACGCTAACGTGCAGCCACATGCTGGTTCGCAAGCTAATGCTGCTGTTTTTCTAGCATTATTAGACGCTGGCGATACTGTATTAGGTATGAGCTTAGCTCATGGTGGTCACTTAACTCACGGTTCTCACGTAAGCTTCTCTGGTAAGCTTTACAATGCAATCCAATACGGACTAGATGAAGCAACGGGCGAAATTGATTACGCACAAGTTGAAGCACTAGCACTTGAGCACAAGCCAAAAATGATTATTGGTGGTTTCTCAGCGTACTCTGGTATTGTTGATTGGGCTAAATTCCGTGAAATTGCTGACAAAATCGGTGCTTATCTGTTTGTTGATATGGCTCACGTTGCGGGTTTAATTGCGGCAGGCGTTTACCCAAGCCCTGTTCCTCATGCACACGTTGTAACTACAACTACGCATAAAACACTTGCAGGCCCTCGTGGTGGTTTGATTATTTCTGCATGTGGCGACGAAGCAATCTACAAAAAGCTTAACAGCGCTGTTTTCCCTGGTGGCCAAGGCGGTCCTTTATGTCATGTTATTGCAGCAAAAGCAGTGGCATTTAAAGAAGCACTTCAACCAGAGTTTAAAGTATACCAAACACAAGTTGTTAAAAACGCAAAAGCAATGGTTGCTGTAATGCAAGAGCGCGGCTACAAAATCGTTTCTGACAAAACTGAAAACCACTTATTTTTACTTGATTTAATCGATAAAGATATCACTGGTAAAGATGCAGACGCAGCCCTTGGTAACGCTAACATCACAGTTAATAAAAACTCAGTACCGAACGATCCACGCTCACCATTTGTAACATCTGGTTTGCGTATTGGTTCTCCTGCAATTACTCGTCGTGGTTTTAAAGAAGAAGAATCAAAAGAGCTTGCTGGCTGGATTTGTGACGTACTAGATAACATTACTGATGAATCTGTACAGGCGCAAGTTAAAGAAAAAGTAAAAGCAATTTGTGCAAAATTACCTGTTTACGCTTAATTGCATAAGCGGCAGTAATTTAGAGCACATAAGCCCTAATTTTTGCTAAGATAAAAGACCGCTATTTAGCGGTCTTTTTTGTTTTAAAACGGAAGTACCGAGCTATGCATTGTCCATTTTGTACCGCAAAAGATACTAAAGTTATTGACTCACGCCTTGTTGGCGGAGGCCATCAAGTTCGCAGGCGTCGTGAGTGTAACGACTGCCACGAGCGCTTTACTACATTTGAAGGCGCTGAACTGGTTATGCCTCGTGTTATTAAACAAGACGGCAGCCGCGAACCATTTAACGAAGATAAATTATTAAATGGCTTAAATCGCGCACTCGAAAAACGCCCAGTGAGCACAGAGCAAGTAGACGAAGTAGTGAATATAATAAAATCGCAACTACGCGCAACGGGTGAGCGAGAAATTTCAAGCCATTTGGTGGGTGAATGCATTATGGAAGCCCTCAAAAAGCTCGACAAAGTAGCGTACGTAAGATTTGCCTCTGTTTATCGCTCGTTTGAAGATATACGCGAATTTGGCGAAGAAATTGCCCGATTAGGGGAGTAATACCAATTTTATTAAAAACATGATCATTCTATCGCATTAAATAGCGCACTCACTGCGTTAAAAATTATTCATATAGAACAACTATATGTCATAATTTTCGCCTTGTTATTGCGCTATTTTCTTAGCGCTATAATAGACCACTTATTTAACGCAATTGGTATAATAAATGCTTAACCAAGTTCCTTTTACCGAACATGACGAAATGTATATGGCACATGCCATAGAGCTTGCCAAAAAAGGCCGGTTTACTACCACGCCTAACCCTAATGTTGGCTGTGTATTAGTTAAAAATAATCAAATAATTGGTGAGGGTTTTCATCAATTAGCAGGTCAAGGCCATGCTGAAGTAAATGCACTGGCAATAGCTGGTAGTAGTGCACAAGGTGCAACGGCTTATGTAACGCTTGAACCGTGTAGTCATTATGGGCGTACGCCACCGTGTGCTGAAGGCTTAAAAAAGGCGGGCGTTGTAAAAGTGATTGCCGCTATGGTTGATACAAACCCACAAGTTGCAGGCAAAGGCCTTAAAATACTGAGCGATGCCGGTATTGAAGTTGCTTATGGATTACTTGAATCACAAGCTCGCGCACTTAACGTTGGCTTTTTTAAGCGAATGGAACAAGGCTTACCTTATGTGACCTGTAAAATGGCAGCAAGCATAGATGGTAAAACAGCGCTTAAAAATGGGCAAAGTAAGTGGATCACAAGTCCCGCTGCTCGCCAAGACGTACAATTATACCGAGCGCAAAGCTGCGCTATTTTAACCGGTGCCGATACCGTGTTAGTAGACGATGCTAAACTTAATGTGCGACTAAGCGAGTTGCCTTGCACGCTACCTACCGATTTACCGCTTCGCCAGCCCGTGCGTGTTATAATTGATTCACAGAATCGTTTAACGCCCAACCTTGCTTTATTTAAAATCCAAAGTGATGTAATAATATTTACGACTAAGGTTGATAAATCACTGCAATGGCCACATTTTGTAAAGCATATTGAAGTAAGTGAAAGTAACGGCAAAGTTGATTTACAGGCTGTTTTAGAAAAACTTGGGCAACTGCAGTTTAATAATGTTTGGCTTGAGAGCGGAGCAACACTTGCTGGTAAAATGACAGAGCTTGATTTAGTTGACGAGTTTGTTTTTTATTTGGCGCCTAAATTAATGGGCCATGATGCAAAAAGTTTAGTTAATTTTCCTGAATTGACGAGTATGCAAAACACCGTTGATTTAACATTTAATGAATGTGCGCGCATTGGTGACGATTTACGTATCACCGCGTTAAAAACTCATTAAAATCACTTAATAAAAAGAGTAGCGCTATGTTTACTGGGATAATAGAAGCCACAGGCAAAATTGCTTTATTACAAAAAAAACAAGGCGACTTAGCCATTCGTATCCAAAGTGCTGACCTTGATATGGAAGACGTAAAGCTAGGCGACAGCATTGCAACCAATGGCGTTTGCTTAACCGTAGTTGATAAACATATTGACGGTTTTAGTGCTGATTTATCTAACGAGACGATTGGTTTAACCGGTTTTGCTCACTATGCTTTAGGGCAAACGGTGAATCTTGAAAAAGCCATGCAACCTGTTTCGCGTTTAGGCGGTCATTTAGTATCTGGCCATGTTGATGGCATAGCAACTATTACAAGCATTACAGCAAACGCTCGAGCAACAGAATATTGGCTTACAACCGAAGAAAATTTAATGAAATACATCCCGTACAAAGGTTCGGTATGTATTGATGGTATAAGCCTGACAGTAAACGCTGTAGAAGGTAATAAATTCAAATTAACAATTGTCCCACATACGAGTGAGCAAACCACAATTGCTCACTTTAAAGTAGGCACTCAAGTTAATTTAGAAGTCGATCAAATTGCACGTTATTTAGAGCGCCTTATAAAAGGTGCAGAGCAACCAACAGGCTCTGATATTTCGATGAGCTTACTCGCTAAAGCGGGTTTTATTAAATAACGAAACTGATAACTTATACGAGCAAATTTATGAATTTACACAGCGCACAAGAAATCATCGACGATATTAAAGCCGGTAAAATGGTTATTTTAATGGATGATGAAGATAGAGAGAATGAAGGCGATTTAATTATTGCCGCAGAGCATATTAGTGCACAAGCTATTAATTTTATGGCGACTCATGGCCGTGGTTTAATTTGTTTAACTATGACGCAAGAGCGTTGTGAGCAACTTGATTTACCTTTAATGGTTAAAAATAATGGTGCTGCATTTTCGACTAACTTTACAATGTCGATAGAAGCATCAAAGGGTGTTACTACAGGTATTTCAGCAGCAGATAGAGCGCGTACAGTGCAAGCGGCTATAGCTAAAGGCGCAGTACCAAGTGATATCGTGCAGCCTGGTCATATTTTTCCAATTATGGCACAACCTGGCGGCGTATTAACTCGCGCAGGACATACTGAAGCTGGCTGTGATTTAGCGCGTTTAGCTGGGCTTGAAGCATCATCTGTTATTGTTGAAATACTTAATGCCGATGGCACCATGGCGCGTCGCCCTGATTTAGAAGTTTTTGCGAAAGAGCATGATATTAAAATTGGTACTATTGCTGATTTAATCGAATACCGTAACTTAAATGAAACAACAATTGAGCAAGTTGCAAAATGTAAGTTACCAACTATTCACGGTGAATTTGATTTAGTTACTTACAAAGACACAATTGACGGCCAATTACATTACGTATTGCTTAAAGGCGATATAAAAGAGCAAGAACCGACAAATGTACGTGTACATTTGCAAAGTACCTTTAACGATATCCTACTTTCAGATAGAAGTGCTGACCGTAGTTGGGGCCTTTCAGAAGCAATGGCTTATATCGCTAAAAATGAAGGTGCTTTAGTTATTTTAGGTAAGCAAGAAAGCACTGAAGAATTAGAGGCAGCTGTAAAAGCATTCGCAGCAGCTGATGCTGGCGAAAGCGTTACGCCTCGTAAATTCAAAGGTACATCTCGTACTGTTGGCGTAGGCTCGCAAATACTTGCAGATCTTGGAATTAAACAAATGCGATTAATGAGTCGCCCTAAAAAGTACCATGCACTTTCGGGCTTTCATTTAGAAGTTGTTGATTATGTTGAGCCACAATAAGCATCACGCTTAAACTAGGCTATTATTTTATTTTTATGGTATGATGCGCAGCAATTTTTGCGCAATCGCAACCGCTTGAACTTATTTTTAGGGTTATCAAATGAAAATTATTGAAGGTAGTAAGTACGCTCCTGGCAAAAAGTTTGCCATTGTCATTTCTCGTTTTAATGACTTTATCGGTAGCAGCCTCCTTGCAGGTGCTGTTGATGAGCTAAAACGCACTGGTGGCGTATCTGATGACGACATTACCGTTATTTATGTACCAGGCGCGGTAGAATTACCTTTAGCGGCTAAACGCGTTGCGGCAAAAAAAGAGTATGATGCAATCATCGCATTAGGCGTAGTGATCAGAGGTGGTACACCACACTTTGACCTAGTTGCTGGCGAATCAAACAAAGGTCTTGCGCAAGTATCACTTGAGTATGATATCCCGGTTGCATTTGGCGTATTAACCACAGAAAGCATTGAACAAGCAATTGAGCGTGCTGGCACCAAAATGGGCAATAAAGGCGGCGAAGCTGCTTTAGGCGCGCTTGAAATGGTTAATGTGTTAGATAAAATTTAAGTTTAAGGAATTTTTGTGAAACCAGCAGCAAGACGTAAAGCACGTATCTTAGCACTCCAAGCCGTTTATTCTTGGCAAATAAGTGGCAATTTAATTGCCGATATCGAACAACAAATGTTGATCGAAACAGACGTTACTAAAATTGATGTTGAATACTTTAAAGATTTAGCGACGGGTGTTGCTGTAAATTATAAGCAACTAGACGAAGCTGTATCACCACATTTAACACGTCCGTTTAATGACTTAGATATGGTTGAGCGCGCAATTTTACGTTTAAGCAGCTATGAGCTTAAGTTCCGTGAAGATGTACCTTATAAAGTTGCTATCAACGAAGGTATTGAGCTGGCCAAAATATTTGGCGCTGAAGACAGCCATAAATTTGTAAACGGTGTACTTGATAAAGCTGTTAAGCATTTACGCAAGTAAGTAAACCGTTAAAGAGGGGAGCCGGCATAGGCCGGCTTTTTTGTGTATGAAGGAATTTGAATTAATTAACCGCTACTTTAAAGGTCGCGGGATCACCCGTCGTGATGTAAACCTAGGTATAGGGGATGATTGCGCTTTAGTAACCGTTCCACAAAACTGCCAACTTGCCGTTACAACAGATACTCTTGTTGCTGGCGTACACTTTTTTGATGATATTTCCCCTCGTGCATTAGGTCACAGAGCGCTTGCTGTTAATTTAAGTGATTTAGCGGCAATGGGCGCTGAGCCAACATGGGTTTCAGTTGCGTTAACCTTGCCAAGTATTGACCCACAGTGGATTGAAGAGTTTACTGAAGGCATGCATGAAATTGCAGAATACTTTAATGTGCAAATTATAGGTGGCGATACTACGCAAGGTCCATTAACTATCACTATTTGTGCAAAAGGGACTGTACCAGAAGGTACTGCACTTCGTCGTAGTGGTGCGAAAGTGGGTGATTGGATTTATGTTACAGGTCCGCTAGGTGACGCTGGACTTGCAATTGAGTCTCGCAAACAAGGTATAAGTATTGAGCCAGAGCATTTAAAGTACTTAAATAAGCGCTTTGACTTTCCAACACCGCGTGTTGCTGCAGGACAGGTATTGCGAGGCCTTGCATCATCGGCTATTGATGTATCGGATGGTTTAATTGCTGATTTAAGCCATATACTTGATATGTCGCAAGTAAATGCAGTTGTGAATATTGAAAGTATTCCGACTTCAGATGCAATGCAAGCAAGCCTTGATTTTAATCAGCAGCTTCCATTTATTCTCAGTTACGGTGATGATTACGAATTAATTTTTACTGTACCTGATAGCAATAAAAGTATGCTAAATATAAAACTGCGTCAATATGGTGTAGATGCAACATGCATAGGCCAAATTAAAAGTGGCGATGGTCAAATTGAACTTTTACACAACGGTGAAAAGTTTGATTTTAAGCAGCAAGGTTTTGAGCATTTTGCAAAGGAGCTGGTTTGAACAAAAACCGAAAGTTTAATTTAAAGCGCCCACATCAGTTTTTTGGTTTGGGTTTTGGTACTGGGTTAGCCCCTAAAGCACCTGGTACATTTGGCACTTTTGCTGCACTGCCATTCATTTTTATGACTATGTATTATCCGCTATGGTTGCAAATTGTGTTTGCCGTAGTGATCAGTATATTTGGTATATGGGCCTGCGGTAAAACGGCTGATGATTTAGGCGTGCACGACCATCCTGCTATTGTATGGGATGAAGTGGCAGGTTATTACATTACAATGATTGGTGCAGCACTTAGCTGGCAAACATTACTCGTTGGTTTTTTGTTATTTCGCTTTTTTGATATAGCAAAACCTGGCCCAATCCGTATGCTAGACAAACGAGTACATGGTGGTTTAGGTATTATGGCCGATGATATACTTGCGGGCGTTTTTTCGCTTATATGCTTACAGGCGCTAATAAAAGTGGGTTTACTACCCTTTTAATTTTTTATATTTGATTTGTTTAACTAGGTGGCAGCAATATGATGCGATTTTTACTGGTTTGTGTACTGATGTTGTGCGCGACACCAAGTTGGGCTTCAATTAGTGATTACGTAGTTAAGCAATGGAATATAAAAGATGGTCTACCTTCGCAATCACTTAAAAGCGTAGTACAAGACCAGCAAGGCTATATGTGGCTTGGTACTCAGTTTGGCTTAAGCCGTTTTGATGGCACAACATTTACAAACTACAACACGCAAAATAGCCCGTTCTTGCCTAGTAATGGTATTAATAAACTTTTAGTCGATTCTAGTGGCTTATTATGGGTAGGTACTAAAAGTGGCTTGGTAGTTATTAATCCTGCCACATTTGCAGCACAAGAGTTTAATATTAAAGGTCCAGTAAGAGATATTCTTGAGGACTCTAAAGGCAGCATATGGATTGCGGCTAATGGTTTATATTATGTAGATAGAGGGCAAGTTGATTTACGCACTCAAGTAAATGGTCCCCTACCTATTGTTAATGCTACCGTAATTACCCAAATTGTTGGCTCTGTTAGCCAAATGGCACTCTCTCCTGAAGGTATTTGGCTGGTTAATGATCGTCATTTATTACGCCTTACTAAAAACTCATCAGATTTCTCTAAACTACGTTTAGAGCTTACCGCTAAAATATCGTTACCAGAGCGCTTAGCGCAAACCATAGTGCACGATTTATCATTCTTAAACGGTAATTTGTATATAGCCTCTGAGCTAGGTGCATACTTTTTAGATTTAGATGACGAACTAAGACCTTTTCCTTTACCTAATGCAAATAACTCAGCCGTTTATAAGTTTATGAGTGATACCGATGGTGGCTTATGGGTTTCGACTTATGGACGTTTATTATTTAGAGATAAAACCGGTGAGTGGCAATGGGTAGAACCAAGCCAACTTGATCAAAGCATATGGTTTGCTGATATTTTTAGAGATGATAAAAATAACGTTTGGTTAGCAAGTTTTAGTGAAGGCTTATGGCTTGCCCATGAAGGGCGAGTAGAAAGGCATTCAGCTGTTTCAGATATGACCGAGTCTGTTATGGCTATCAGCCAAGCTCCTGATGGAAAACTGTGGGTTGCTAACAAAAGCGGCATTGGTTATTTCGATTTAGATAAAAGTTTTATTAATTTAGTTCCAAGTAGTAAATATGGATACGCGTCAGTACACGATCTACAATTCGATGGTGAGCGATTATATATAGCCACGGGGCGCGGCTTATTTGTTTTTGAAAACAAGACACTCTATACCGTCCCTGGTCGAGCGCTCCGCGATAACCCGGTATTTGCAATAAGTCGCTCTAGTAAAGGCGGTTTTTGGATTGGTACCGGACGCGGTTTATATCGATTAAATTATGCTGGTTTAACGCCTTTTGCATATAACGCTTTTTTAGGTAGTAAGTTTATTACCTACGTATTGGATAAAACAAACTTTGGTGTGATTGGTACTAGTAAAGGCGCATATTACTTTACAGACCGTGGCATTGAAAAAATTGGTGACCAAACAACACTTGAAAGTGCATACGTAACTAGTGTGCTACATATAGATGGCGTGGGTATTTTAATCGGCTCTCTTAACGATGGGCTTTTTTACAGAAGTACGCAAGGGCAGTGGCGTCAACTCGATGCAGCTAATGGCTTACCGTATGGGTCTATATTTAGCCTAGAATATGATGAAAAGTTAAAGCATGTTTGGGTAAGCACCATGAAAGGTGTTTACAGAATGCCTGTAGAGCAATTTAAAACAGAGATAAAAAGCTTAAAAGTTGAAGAAGTGATTTCATCTTTTGACCGTCAACTCGATGGTAAAGCGAATCAATGTTGTAGTGGACTTGGGCATGATGCGGTAGCAGACACCGGTAATTCTATTTGGTACCCAAGCTTACAAGGTGTTGTTGAAATACCTAAAAATGTAGAGCTATTTGGTGTGCTTGCATTAAAGCCAACAATAGAAACAATAACAACACCACTTCGTCATTTAACCACCGCTGCGCTTGGTAAAAAACCATCATTAGAAACAGACGAGCGTGATATAACGCTAACTTACACAGCTATTGATTATTATGCACCAAACAGTATTGAATTTAGATATAAACTAAGTGGCTTAGATAGTGACTGGCGCTATGCTAATACGCGACGTGAAGCTATTTATACTAACTTGCCTCCAGGCTCGTTTTTGTTTCAGTTAGAAGCGAAGCGCCAAGGTGAAGACTGGACTAAAGCGCAAGAAGTAGAATACGGCTTTGTAGTGCCTGAGCGCTTTGACGAAACTATTTACTTTAGGCTTTTAATTACCAGTGGCTTTATTTTGCTTTTTTATCTCATTTTTTGGGTGTTTAGAGCGCAAGAGCGTAGAAAACAAGAAGCATTAGAGGGCTTGATCACCGAGCGTACCTTAGAGCTTCGTCAAGCTAATGATAAATTAGGCCAAGTGAATTCACAGCTTAAATTAGTTAGTCACTCAGATGAGCTAACAGGGCTGCGTAGTCGTCGCTTTTTGTTTGATCAACTCCCTAAAGATATTGAACATTTTCAACGTAATTCACAATCACTGCAGGCACAAGGCAAGTCACTGGTGCTGGTAATTATTAACTTTGATAACTTCAGCCGTATCAATGATGCCTATGGCCCAATTGCAGGTGATAGCTGCTTACAGCAAATGGCTGCATTATTAAATTCGCGTACGCAGGGTTCTGACTATGTGGCACGTTGGAGTGGTGATGAGTTTTTACTATTATTACGTGATTTTAAATGCAATAAAATAGACAGCTATGCTTCAGATCTTTGTAAAGTAATAGCGGCTAATTCATTCCAATTACCAAATGGAAAAACAACTAATATCACGGCATCAATTGGTTGGTCATTTTATCCATTACCACTTTTGGGTGGGCAGGTAATTAGCTGGGAGACATCTATTAACCTAGCAGATATTTCACTACACCAAGTTAAAAAGCGCGGTGGTGATGGTGTTGCAAATATTACGTTTGATGATCAGCTTGATGCATTTGAGTTTGAACAAAATTCTAACGTTGATCAACAATTAGGTATTTTACAAAGCAATGGCCTAGCTGATATTAAAGTGTGGATGCGCTGATCAGCAATATTTGATATTAAAAAAGGAGCCTAGGCTCCTTTTTTAATATGCTCAACTTTAGATGTATAGGAAGTTAATTAATAAACGCTTTAATAGCGGTTAATATTCCTTGCTCGCCTAACCCCATTTCATCGTGCATTTCATCTTGGGTGCCGTGTTTAATAAACTCATCAGGAATACCTAAGTTAAGGATATTAATATCAGCTTTTTGCGTTGCTAAGAATTCGTTAACTGCAGAGCCGGCACCGCCAGCAATCGCATTATCTTCAAGCGTAACAATTACATCGTGGCTAGTTGCAAGCTCATTTAAAAGTGCGGTATCAAGTGGTTTAATAAAACGCATATTAACAAGCGTTGCATCTAATTCATCTGCAGCAAGCTGTGCATTTTCAAGTAATGTACCGAACGATAAAATGGCAATTTTACTGCCTTTCTTAATTGTATCTGCCTTACCTATTTCAAGCAGTTGCATAGTGCTTTCAATGTCTGCAGTACCTGCACTACCGCGAGGGTAACGAACAGCAACTGGGCAATTTGCTTTATAGCCGGTGTACAGCATTTGACGGCACTCGTTGGTATCGCTTGGTGCCATAATTACCATATTTGGAATGCAGCGCATAAAGCTTAAATCGTACGCACCTTGGTGAGTTTCACCATCGGCTCCCACAATACCAGCGCGGTCAATGGCAAATAATACAGGTAAGTTTTGCAGTGCAACATCATGTATTAATTGGTCATACGCACGTTGTAAAAAGCTTGAGTAAATAGCAACAACAGGTTTTAAACCTTCACAGGCAAAGCCAGCAGCTAAAGTAACCGCATGCTGCTCAGCAATGGCCACATCAAAGTATTGATCTGGAAACTCTTTAGAAAAACGTACCATGCCTGAACCTTCGCGCATTGCAGGCGTGATAGCCATTAACTTGCTGTCTTGTTCGGCCATATCACATAACCAATCGCCGAATACTTTTGAAAAAGTAGCAGCACTAGGTTTAGATTTAGGTAGGCTAGTTGTGCTCGGATCGAATTTTGGTACACCATGATAGCCAATAGGATCGGCTTCAGCCGGTTTATAGCCCTTACCTTTTTGCGTTTTTATATGTAAAAGCTGTGGGCCTTTTAAATTACGCATATTACGTAATGTATCTACAAGCATGTTTACATCGTGACCATCAATGGGACCAATGTAATTTAGGCCTAATTCTTCAAAGAAGGTACCCGGGATCATCATGCCTTTAATGTGCTCTTCCATTTTACTGGCAAGTTGCTTTACCGGAGGCACTCCTGAGAGTAACTTTTTACTACCTTCACGAATGTTAGTATAAAAGCTACCTGATAAAATTCGAGCAAAGTGATTTGTTAATGCGCCAACATTTTCAGAAATCGACATTTCGTTATCATTTAAAATAATAAGCATGTCTGATTTTACATCACCTAAATGATTCATCGCTTCAAATGCCATGCCTGCGGTTATAGCTCCGTCACCAATAATGGCTACAGACTTTCGACCTTTACCTTCTTTTTGTGCAGCAATAGACATACCTAAGGCAGCTGAAATAGAGGTGCTTGAATGGCCTACGCTAAACGTATCGTATTGGCTTTCATCGCGAAAAGGAAAAGGGTGTAAACCGTCTTTTTGGCGAATGGTGTGCATTTGCTCGCGACGACCAGTAAGAATTTTATGCGGATAAGCTTGATGACCCACATCCCAAACTAGGCGATCGTCTGGAGTGTTATAAACATAATGCAGCGCAACGGTTAGTTCAACCGTCCCTAAACCAGACGCTAGATGACCGCTACTTTGCGATACTGAGTTGAGTAAATAATCGCGCAGCTCATTGCTAAATGCAGGGAGTTTGTCTTGCGCTAAGTCACGCAATTGGGCTGGCTCGTCAACCAAATTAAGTAATGGATACTTGCTACTATCAAGTGTCATGGTTTTATATATATCCTTCGCTAACATTAATTAATTCAAAGCTTTTACGAATAATTAATGTTGAGTAATAATGTCAGTGCTAATTGCAATACGTATGAGCAAAAATTAGTGGTCACGCTCAATTAGGTAATTTGCTAGCGACGCAAGAAGTGTTGTGTCAGCATCTATATTTGCTAACGCTTCATGGGCTTGTTGTATTAAATTTTGCGCCTTTTCTTTAGCGCCTAGCATACCTAATAACGCCGGATATGTCGCTTTATTCGCGGCAATATCGGAGCCTTGTGGCTTTCCTAAAATAACTGTATCGCCTTCAACATCTAAAATGTCGTCGTGTACTTGAAATGCTAGCCCTATAGCATACCCAAAAACACTTAAATTTTCTAAGGTTTGTTGATCAGCCTTTTCACTGCACAGTGCACCAAGTGTAATTGCGCAATTAATTAGAGCCCCGGTTTTTAGCTTATGTATTCGCTCAAGCTCTTGTACGGTAATTACTTTATCTGTTGCTGCTATGTCAAGACCTTGTCCGCCAACCATACCCTGAAGGCCTGATGCGTGGGCAAGTGTAGCAATCATTTTTACTTGTGTTTGCGATGAGCATTCAAATTTGTGATTCGCAATAAGCTCAAAAGCAAGAGTTTGAAGAGCATCACCGGCTAAAATTGCATTTGCCTCGCCAAACTCTATATGACAAGTAGGGCGTCCGCGGCGTAAGTCGTCATCATCCATTGCTGGTAAGTCATCATGGACTAACGAATAGCTATGAATACACTCAATTGCAGCAGCAAGTACGTTTAAGTCTTGATGGTTTGCGCCGAGCATTTTACCTGTGGCATAAACTAAAAATGGACGTAATCTTTTACCGCCATTAAATAATCCATACTGGGTGGCGTTCTTTACCGTTTCCTCAGTATCTAGAGGCTGGTTAAAATGCTGTTGTAAGGTCGCTACTACATCTTTTTGAGCACGTTCAATATGATTTTTTATGCTCACAGCTATTCCATATCATTATCAAAATTTGTAAGTACTGACTTTTCGCCATTCCCCATCAAAATTGATACTTTTTGTTCTGCTTGCTGTAATTTCCCTGATGAAGCACTTGCTAATGCAATTCCACGCTCAAATTGCTTTAACGATTGCTCAAGCGATAAGTCACCTTGTTCCATGTCACTAACGATTGTAGATAATTCTTCTAGTGCTTGTTCGAAACTTAAGTTTTCAGGTTTTTTAGTCGCCATCTTTATTTCAGCTTACATAATAAATTTAGGGGTCAATTTTAGGGGGAATGCTAAACTAGGTCAAAGGATGATATTGGTTTTTTACCTTTATAACGTTAAATTATATTTCAAGTGCATTAATAAAGCCTTAATAGCGGTCTGTTGGTTTAATAAATCAATTGATAATTAGGTAGCCCTTATAACTTGATCTAAGATAGTGCTAAAGGCTGCTTTTTATGTTTATTTATAAAAATGGCTTAAGCAATTCAATATGTTGCCGATAAGCAGTTAATAATAAAAGTTTATGATAAGGCCATTAAGCATGAAACTTCTGGAGGAAATGTGGATTTAGCAACCATAATCGGGATCCTAGGCGCAATTGGCTTAATTGTCATGTCTATGTTTATGAGTAGTAGCGGTGAAATGGCTATGTTTTACAATACCCCGTCTGTGGTTATTGTATTTGGTGGTTCACTCTTTATTGTTTTATCAAACTTCACTATGTCGCAATTTTTGGGAATAGGTAAAGTTGTTGCCAAAGCGTTTATGTTTAAAATCGAAACGCCAGAAATACTTATCGAAAAAGCAGTAGAACTTGCGGATTCAGCTCGTAAAGGCGGTTTTTTAGCACTCGAAGAAGCTGAAATTCCAAACCCCTTTATGCGCAAAGGCGTCGATATGCTCGTTGATGGCCATGATGCAGATGTAGTTCGCGCTACACTTCAAAAAGATATTTCTCTAACTACGACTCGCCATGAATTGGGCGCGGGTTTATTTAAGTCGTTAGCTGATATAGGGCCTGCAATGGGCATGATTGGTACTCTAATTGGTTTGGTTGCAATGCTGTCTAACATGGATGACCCGAAGGCAATTGGTCCTGCAATGGCAGTAGCACTATTAACAACTTTATATGGCGCGTTTTTAGCCAATGTTGTGGCAATTCCTATTCAGGTAAAACTTGAACTGCGTAAAGACGAGGAAGCGATGAATCAGCGTTTAATTTTGGATGCTATTTTAGGTATACAAGATGGTCAAAATCCAAAAGTAATCGAAGGTATTTTGAAAAATTACTTAGCTGAATCTAAACGCAAAGTAGATACCGAGGAGTAACTATGTCTGATCAAGAGTGCAAATGCCCACCACCAGGTTTACCTGCATGGATGGGAACGTTTGCCGATTTAATGTCACTGTTAATGTGCTTTTTTGTACTCTTGCTCGCGTTTTCAGAAATGGATGTACTTAAGTTTAAACAAATTGCGGGCTCTATGAAGTTTGCTTTTGGTGTGCAGAATAAAATTGAAGTAAAAGACATCCCCAAAGGTACCTCTGTTATTGCCATGGAGTTTACCCCAGGCAAACCAGAGCCAACCCCAATAGAAACCATTCAGCAGCAAACAGTCGAAATGACTCAACAAATGTTAGAGTTTCAGGCTGGCGATGAAAGCTCAGCAGGCGGCAGGCAAGAACAGCGCGGGGATAAACGCGGTGGCGAATCTCGTAGTACCTCACAAGAAGAATCTTCTGAGCAAGCAACTTCAGCAGCCGATCAGGAGCAAACTAACGAGCTTGTTAAAAAGATAGCGCAGCAGCTTGAAAAGCAAATAATCGATGGCGCAATTGAGCTTGAGTCTTTAGGGCAGCAAATAATTATTCGCATTAGAGAGAATGGTTCATTTCCTTCAGGTAGTGCATTTTTACAACCTAAGTTTAAACCTATAATTCAAGATATCGGTGTGCTGTTAAAAGATGTACCCGGTGAAATAACAGTATCTGGCCATACAGATGATTTTCAGGTATCAAATGAGTTATATATTAATAATTGGGACCTATCATCAAAGCGTGCTGTAGCCGTTGCAAGTGAGCTACAAAAAGTTCAAGGCTTTGATAAAACTCGAATGATGGTGGTTGGTCGAGCTGAAACACGACCACTTGTACCGAATGACACCGATGAAGATCGCCGCAGGAATCGCCGAGTAGAAATATCTATATTACAAGGTAAAGCAAAAGAGTCAGCTCCTATAGATGTAAGATAACTTTTATTGGCAAACACACTTATTTATCATAAAGTATGCTTTCTTTAACAAATGTAACGGAATAGTTTATGAAAAAGGTCGATAAGTTTAGTTATATGCCAGGAAATGGCGGTGGTAATGACGATGATGAAAAAAAACTTGATTAACTCTAATGCCTGAATGGTTTTTAAAGACTATATTGATATTAGATACTAGTTGGGTGTTTATTTTAAGCCCTGCTATTTTCATCTTTTATTTTAGAAAAGATTATTTGGCCCTGCGTTTCGCTTTAATTACAGCCGCTTTTTTTTTATATGGAACCATTATTCATCCTTACTTGAAAGAGTTTGATAATGGGATTTATGTTTATCGATACCTTGTTTGGGCCTTTAATGATATTGCTTGGATGGCACTCATCGCATATCTGGGTTTAAAAGATAAGGTTTATTTATGGCAATGCGTATTAGGTCAATTGGTTGTTATTATGGCACCAATTTTACAGCTATTTAGATTAGTCGACCGCCATTTATGGGATCTTTCTTATAGTACATACATTTATAAAACCTTATTGCCATTTATTAATATAGGCACCGTTGTTGTTTGTTATCTTCCGCTTATTTATATTTTAACAAAAGACAAAAAAAGCCCAGCTAGCCAATAGTTACAAAAAGTTCCCTCCTTTAAAATAGCTGTGCTAGACTACTGTTTATATAAACAGTGGTGAGCAGGCTATGAAACTCTACATTGCAGAAAAACCTTCACTTGGACGCGCTATTGCTGATGCGTTACCAAAACCACATAAAAAATATGATGGTTATATAGAAGTCGCTAATGGCGATTGTGTATCGTGGTGTATTGGACATTTGCTAGAACAAGCAGAACCCGATGATTACGATGAGCGCTTTAAAAAGTGGCAGTTTGAACACTTACCTATCATACCTGAACAGTGGAAGTTAAAAGCCAAAACCAAAACTCGCAAACAGCTCACTGTTTTAAAAAAATTAATTAAACAAGCCTCGCAACTTATTCACGCTGGCGATCCAGACCGTGAAGGCCAGCTACTAGTCGATCAAGTAATTGAAGAAGCTAATATAAGTCAGGCTAAAAAGCAGAGTACGCAACGTTTACTCATTAGTGATTTAAACTTATCGGCGGTAAAAAAATCACTGGGTACTATGCGTTCTAATCGAGATTTTATTCCGTTAAGTGTATCTGCTTTAGCGCGCTCTCGTGCTGATTGGCTATTTGGTATGAATTTAACACGTGCATACACACTAGCTGGGCAAAAAGCAGGGTTTGGTAATGTGCTTTCGGTAGGGCGAGTACAAACCCCTATTTTAGGTCTTGTTGTTAATAGAGATAACGAAATAGCACACTTTGTATCTAAGCCTTTTTACGATGTACTGGCGCATTTACTTACTCCAGATAACCAGCCATTCATAGCTAAGTGGGTTCCTAGTAAAGCATGTGAGCCACATCAAGATGAAGAAGGGCGAATACTTAACAAAGCACTCGCACAAAATGTTGCTTCACGCATTACAAAGCAAAGTGCTGAGCTTACTTCACTTGACCAAAAACAAAAAAAACAAAGTGCTCCATTACCGTATAACCTATCTGCACTGCAAATAGATGCGGCTAAAGCATTTGGTATGCCAGCTCAAAAGGTGTTGGATATTTGCCAAATACTTTACGAACGTCATAAACTAATTACTTACCCACGCTCTGATAATCGTTATTTACCTAAAGATCACCATCAAGATGCATCTGCTATTTTTAAAGCTATAAGTGCTAATGGTGGGCAAAGCAGTGAATTAGTAAACGGGGCTGATGTAAAAAAGCGTAGTAAATGTTTTAACGATTCAAAAGTGGCTGCCCATCATGCCATTGTGCCTACGGCTAAGCAGTTAAAGTCAGCGAGTTTGAGCGGTGACGAAGCGAAGGTATATCAATTAATAAGCCGCCATTACCTAATTCAGTTTTATCCCGACTATATATATAACGAAACTAAAGCAGAGATAACAATCGCTGGCGGATTATTTAAAGCAAATGCAAAACAAGATGTAAGCTTAGGCTTTAAGGTATTAATGGGTAAGTCTGAATTAAAAGATGAAGCTACGTTACCTCCTTTAACAAAAGGTATGTCTCTTTTTTGTGAGCAAGGCGAAGTAGTCGAAAAGCATACATCACCCCCTGCTTATTTTACCGATGCTACATTATTGGCTGCGATGACCGGCATTAGTCGTTATGTTAAAGATCCACAAATTAAAAAAGTATTAAAAGACACTGATGGTTTAGGTACGGAGGCAACACGTGCGGGAATAATCGAGTTACTATTTAAGCGGCGTTTTTTAAAACGTGAAGGTAAGTCAATTAGAGCGACCGAAACGGGACTTGCCCTTATTAGCGTATTACCACAAGGTTTAGCGAGTCCTGATTTAACCGCAAAGTGGGAATCGAGCTTAGGTGATATCGCGCAGCAAGTAATGAGTTATCAGCAATTTTTACAGCCTTTACTTGCTGACCTAAATGGGTTTGTACAATTAGCAGCAAACTGCGATAGCAATGCATTTGCAAGGTTACCAAAAAGTTCACCTAAAAAACGCTTTGCTAAACGAGGTGGAAAAGCGACCTTTAAAAAGTCGAGTTATAAAAAAAGCTCTGTTGCTAGTTAGCTACAGAGCCATTTTATTAAACGATATTACTTAACCTGAACTCTGCTTGAGATATATTTATTATCCAGAATTCAGGTTACTTATTAAATAAAGCAACAGCAGCGTTACTCATTGCTTTTATTCCGGTAGGGATAGCAACTTTATAATCTGGTGCAAATTTACTAGAGTGTAGGGAAGGGAGTACTTCACCTGTTTTTATCGAATCTGCATATTGTGCTTGGTTTACGCCACCTAGCCAAAATAAGGTAATAGGGATGTTTTCATCGGTGCGTCCGTATAGGCCAAAGTCTTCACCCGCCATTACAGCTTGTGTTTCAAGCACATTGGTATCACCAATTGCGCTGGCAATAGAGTTTCTAACAATGTCTGTTTGTGCAGGGTTATTATAAGTAGATGGAATAGATTCATCTTCATGTACATATACTACAGGGTAGTTTGATTCATTTAGGCCAGCACTTTGTGCAATACCTGCCGTGATTCGTTTTATTGCTGCTATTTGAGCACTTCTAACATTTGGGTTATAGCTTCTGAGAGTGAGTTGTAGTTTTACTTCATCCGAAATCACATTATGTTTTGAGCCACCATGAATAGACCCAACCGTAATAACCGAAGGCTCTAGCGGTGAAAGTTCTCGGCTTGTGATTGTTTGCAGAGCAAGTACTGTGCGTGCAGCTATAATCACAGGGTCTATAGTTGTATGCGGATAAGCACCATGACCACCTTTACCTTTTATTGTAATATCGACAGAATCTACACTTGCCATAGTGTATTCATTTTTCATTGATACCTTACCAGCGGGGACGCTAGCACTTACATGCAAAGCAATTATATGATCAGGTTTTTCATATTTACTAAATAGTCCTTCGCCTAACATGGCTTTAGCACCCCCACCAACTTCTTCGGCAGGCTGTGCAACCATCATCAAAGTGCCTTTCCATTGATCTTTGTGTACTATTAATTGCTCAGCAGTACCAATAAAAGAGCTCATGTGAATATCGTGGCCACAACCGTGCATTACACCTACTTTAGCACCATGCTCGTCTATTACTTTAACTTTTGAGGCATAGGACTTTCCTGTCTGCTCTATAATAGGTAAGCCATCGGTGTCAGTACGGATCATCACGGTTGGACCGTTTCCGTTTTTGTAAATGCCGACAACACCAAAGCCACCTACATTACTTGTTACTTTAAAACCCAGCTGAGTTAATTTATCCGCTATTTTATTACCCGTTTTTTGTTCGTGATAAGAAAGCTCTGGCGATTGGTGTAAATCGAGGTAAAACTTTTCTATAGCTGGCATGGTTTTGCTTAAATTCAAATCGAGTCCATTTGCTTGTACTAATGGGCTTGCTAATAAAAGTATTGCACTTAGATAAGTTAATTTCATGTTTTCCCTCATTGTTGAATATGTATACCGGATGATTTAGGTATATGACTTGTAATTATTATGTTCACCACCATATAAAAACCTAAATAGATGAATATGGCAATCAATTCAATGAGCAACATAGTTAGTATTAATGCGCAAAACCTTCAACAAGTACTCGGTGAAACATCACAGCAAAAATTGGTGTTGCTTAACTTTTTCTCTCCTCAAAGTCCTGACTGCATCGGACAGGCTGCAATTTTAGATAAAGTAGCGGCTGAATATGCAAGCTATATAGTAGTAGCAAACCTAGATTGCGATGCAGAGCAAGCACTCGCTTCTCAACTTGCGCAACAAGTTGGCCTTCAAACACTGCCTACGCTTGTATTATTAAAAGACTCTGCACCAGTAGATTTACTTGCAGGTGTTCAAAGTGAGGCACAAATACGCGAAGCCCTAGCAAAGCATTTACCTGCGCAACAAGACTTACTGTTAGAGCAAGCAAAACAAGCGTTATTAAAGTCAGATTTAAATGCTGCATTTAATTATGCAAAGCAAGCTTATGAAATAGACAGTGGTAATGCACGCATCAAATTAGTGCTTGCAGACATATGTATTCAAATTCACAAGGTAGATGAAGCCCAAGCGCTTATAAATACAATAGATGCACAAGAGCAAGATGCTTACTTTAATAATATAAAAGCAAAATGCGAAGCTGCGCTTGAAGCAAAAGACTCACCAGAGATTAAAGAAAAGCAACAACAAGTAGAAAAGTACCCAAATGACCTAGAATTAAAAGAAGAGCTCAGTATTTTACTCAATGAAGCAGGCAGAAAAGAAGAAGCATTGGATATACTATTTACAGTGCTGCAAAAAGATCTGAATTTCAATGAAGCGAAACCAAGCTTTTTAGCCATTATTGCCTCTTTACCCGATGGTGATGCGCTCGCAGCAAAGTATCGTCGCAAGTTATATAGTATTTTATACTAGGGTCTGTTGCTCTTTGCGGATTAAAATTTGTTCAAACTAGGGGGTGTTTAATCGCGGCGCGAGATTTGTAACCTAGTGGGCTCGGTAACTGCTCCTGCGTTACCCTACTGGCTTACATCCATGTAAGAATAAGTAAAAACCGAGTAACAAAGAGTAAATAGCCCCTAGGAAGAACCCTTTGGGCAGCGCCTGTTTGGCATTAATGCTACGTTATCGCCTATTTATGGGGAGTAACCACACTACATAGGCTCTGCCTTGCCTGAATACCAAACAGGCTGCTGCAAATTTAACCTTGAAAGATAAACAGACCCTAGATTCTAATAACTATTACTTTTGAGAAGCACCTATATAAGGTGCTTTTTGTATTTTTAGGGTTTTAATTAAAAGCTTTAGTATGGTTTAGCTATGTAAAAACAAGAGTTATCAACAGGTTTTTGTGGGTAACTTGTGCTTATCATGTGTGCTTGCTTGGGGCTTAATTTTAATTACTATTTTATGCAAATAACGCTTGCGTAAAATCCGCCGCTCCCTATAATGCGACCCCACTGAGACGGGAAACGCCAACGCATAGCGAGGCACGAACAACTCAGGGTGTTAAATAAAACTTCGGTTTTAAATCTTCTAAAAAGAAAGTTTAAAACTAAGTGTTGACTCGAAAAATAAAGGGTGTATTATTCGCATCCCTTGAGACGCTAAAGCGACTCAAAACGTTCTTTAACAATATAAAGCAATCATCTGTGTGGGCACTCGTACAGATTGAGTTCTAACAGCCAACCTACTTAGGTAGCGAGGCAAACAAATTAGAGTCTCAATTGAAAACTGAGTGACCAACAGAATAGTTATTTCGGTAATTATTCTGCACAGTCAATTCAATATCGAAAGATATTAAAATAAATTCAGAATTCATTGAGCTGTCGAAAGACATAAAACTTTTTAATTGAAGAGTTTGATCATGGCTCAGATTGAACGCTGGCGGCAGGCCTAACACATGCAAGTCGAGCGGTAACAGAGAGTAGCTTGCTACTTTGCTGACGAGCGGCGGACGGGTGAGTAATGCTTGGGAACATGCCTTGAGGTGGGGGACAACAGTTGGAAACGACTGCTAATACCGCATAATGTCTACGGACCAAAGGGGGCTTCGGCTCTCGCCTTTAGATTGGCCCAAGTGGGATTAGCTAGTTGGTGAGGTAATGGCTCACCAAGGCGACGATCCCTAGCTGGTTTGAGAGGATGATCAGCCACACTGGGACTGAGACACGGCCCAGACTCCTACGGGAGGCAGCAGTGGGGAATATTGCACAATGGGCGCAAGCCTGATGCAGCCATGCCGCGTGTGTGAAGAAGGCCTTCGGGTTGTAAAGCACTTTCAGTCAGGAGGAAAGCGTGGTGGTTAATACCCATCATGTGTGACGTTACTGACAGAAGAAGCACCGGCTAACTCCGTGCCAGCAGCCGCGGTAATACGGAGGGTGCGAGCGTTAA